>CBHEUU010000136.1:0-9022 GCA_965990355.1 uncultured Chitinophagaceae bacterium | reverse complement strand
AGCTCAGAACAGCTGACCTGGCTTATCAAAGGCTCAGGCAAACTGAGCATTGAAGCAGGCAGTCCTACTACCGGCACCAAAACAGTTGATATCACCCTCTAATGTCTTCAAAACAGATCAACATGAAACAACGTACTATCATATATACAACCGCTTTAATGATGACAATGGCTATTGCAGCCTTTGGAGTTAAAGCGCAAACACCGGCACAGATCTTCAAAGCAGCCGGCTCACCTGCCAATCCTAAAGTGGCCATAAGCTGGAATCATTACAATGATCATGCTGCCATTACTGAAATATGCAAAAAGATAGCAGCAGCTTATCCTAATCTTGCAAAGCTTGAATCAATCGGCAAATCCTATAAGGGCCGCGACCTGTGGTGCCTCACCATTACTGATTTTAAGAAAGGAGATGCATCAAAGAAACCCGCCATGTATATTGACGGCAATATCCACTCCAATGAAATACAGGGAAGTGAATTTGCTTTGTATACTGCCTGGTATCTTACAGAAACATTCCAGGACACAAAGTTTATGCAGGACTTGCTCGCAGAAAAAACCTTCTATATTGTTCCCACTATTAACCCCGACGGAAGGGACAGTTATTTTCATGCACCGAATACCGGCAGTTCACCCCGCTCTGGTGTGATCCCGGTAGACAACGACCGTGATGGTGAAGTGGATGAAGATGGTTATGACGATCTTGATGGCGACAATGAAATATTGATCATGCGCCGGAAAAATCCCAATGGACGTTACCGTATCGATCCTTCCGAGCCAAGAAGAATGATACAGGTTGGGGCCGATGAAAAAGGTGATTATGAAATACTCGGTCTCGAAGGCAAGGACAATGATGGCGATGGCTATGTGAATGAAGATGGATACACGTTTGAATATGATCCCAACCGTGATTGGGGCTGGGGCTGGCAACCTAACAATATCCAGGGTGGTGCCTACAAATATCCTTTCTCTCTTCCGGAGAACAGGGCTGTAATGGAATTTGTAATGAAGCATCCTAATATTGCTGCAGCACAGTCGTATCACAATGCCGGCGGCATGATATTGCGCGGCCCGGGAGATCCTACCGATCTTGTTACTTACAATCCGCAAGACGTAAGAGTGTATGATGCCATTGCTAAGAAAGGAGAAGAATTGATGCCTGGTTACAGGTATCTCGTTGTATACAAGGATCTATATTCTGCCTATGGTGGCGAACTGGACTGGTTCTATGGAGGGCGTGGCGTATACACTTATTCCAATGAATTATGGACGCCCTACCTGATGTTTAATAAAGATGCTACGCAGGATAATACATCCTACCAGTTTGACCGCTATCTTTTATTCAAAGATGCTTTTGTTGACTGGCATGAATTTGATCATCCGCAATATGGCAAAATAGAGATCGGTGGTTTCAAAAAGAATTTCGGAAGAGCGCATCCCGGCTTTTTGCTTGAAAGTGATGCACACCGTAATATGTCTTTCTCTGTATACCATTGTTATCATACACCCAAACTTACTGTAGACACATTGATTGAGAAAGACCTGGGCGATGGATTAAAACAAGTAACTGCAGTGATCACCAACAGCAGGCTGATGCCTACCCACAGCAGCCAGGACCTGAAATATAAAATCGAACGTCCTGATTATATCAGCATCAGCGGTGCAAAAGTTATTGCAGGTATGGTTGTTAACAATGTCGATCTTGATATCAGTACCGAACAAAAAAATGATGCTGCTACTATTGAAGTAAATAATATTCCCGGCCTGGCCAGTGTTACGGTAAGATGGATCATTCAGGGCAGTGCGAAATACACGGTTACAGTAGACAGCCGTAAAGGCGGCGCAGCCAGTAAATCAAAATAAACTCCTCCAGTATTTTCAGAAAGCCCGCTGATCAGCGGGCTTTCGTCTTTTAAAACCCAATCCGGTAAGCAATTTCCTCAACTCATACAGGATCTTATATTCAAAAAAATAAATAACAGGAAATTGAGGGGCAATTATTTTTAGATCATTCACTGTGAAATGAGATCTGTTAAAACTGCCCTTATGCAAAAACGCCTGATGATCTTTATTTGTGTCCTTATATCTTTTTCCGCTTGCAAAAAACAAAAAGACCAACCACCTCCACCCGCGAATAAGGAATATAAAGTAATAACCACTGCTACATTATATAATCCAGCGAACAACCATTATGAGGCCGCCTGCTGGATCAATGGAGCAAGGGTTATACTGGATGCAGGGAATGCTGACCAATGTTTTCCTTACGGAATAGAAAAAAAAGGAGAAGACATTTATATAAGCGGAGGTTTCGCTTATTCAGATCCATCCACTGGAAGTGCTCTGCTTATGCCCTGCTATTGGAAGAACGGGCAAAAGATCAATCTGCCGGTAGATGGGTTAAGCATCAGCGAGCGTTGTGGGGCAAGTGATCTTAAATGGTTCAATAATGCCCTTTACATCATTGGCGATGCTGATCTTGCACCTGTAATTTGGAAAGTGAAAGATGGCCATGTGACCATTATTCCTGTTCCCTGGGGCAATAATACACTGGGTGTAAGAAAAGCCGGTAACCTGCAGGTATACAACAATCAGCTTTATATTGGCGGCAATCAAAAAAGGCTACGCAACGGGGAAACAGTATTCACTGCAGGGTACTGGTCAGTTGATCAGAATGATAACGTCAGTTTCCATATTATAGAAGATGACCTGTCCTACGCTTTATGTTTTTATCTGTCTGTTTCCGACAAAGGTGTTTTCATCGCAGGAGAATATTCCAGCACAGCTATTTCTGAAGCCAGGCCTGTTGTATGGACAAGTTCCGGGCATCTGCCGGTTTCCAATTCTTTCAATCCTGCTTATCACCGCCTGCATACCTGTGTTGTGGATGAAAAAGGGAATATTTACCTGAACGTGCGGGATTTACAATTGTACCAGCCTGTATTGTGGAAAGTTCCGGCTGCTGGTGCACATCAATTGATCCAACCTGCAGTGCCTCCCGGTGCAAAAGGCTTTTGCGAAGCAGTAGATATCGACGGGGATCAACTGGCCTACGCCTATATGTATGAATTGAACAATCAGCATTATGCCGCTTACGTATTCAACGGGAAAACGGTGCCTCTTGATATTTATAACAACAAACTGTCGAATATAAATAGAATGAAGCTGTTTCATCAATAACCCTTATCCCACTTAAGCACTAGGGAAACTGAATGAAATAGTGGAGACCAGTTGTTGTTGCCCTTTTGCAGAGATATGTCCTCCTGCAAGCCTGGCCAATGTTTCGAGTGAGCGAAGACTGTAATCCAGCGCATAGCCGTTATAGTTATTGCAGTCTTCGATCTCAAGGATCATGATATCACGGAATTTTTCTGCACGCACAGTAATATTTCCTTTGCGGGCATTCAATAAAACGGCCGTCAGCAATTCTTTTATTACAGGGAAGATCTTTGCTTCATCTTTTCGCAAAGAAAATTCAGCCGGTATTTCATTTACTACCTGGCTATTGCTGCGGCGTACACTTTCGGCCAGCGGATGAAATAAAAGATGATCAATAAAGGTCTGCAAAGAGGTGCCCGATACGGGCATAGGAGCAGATACGGAAGCGCGTAAAGCCTGGATCATAAGATTGGATTAAAAAGGTTTGGATTAAAAGTATATCTGCAACCGTTGTATGGTTAATCAAGATAGATTTTTTTGCAGAATAATCCTTGCCTTTGCCTGTAATTCATAACCCTGATCAATCATTTAAAACTGATTTATTTTTCCCGTCAAAAAAAATTAGTGTTTATACGTATTGATCAAGCAAAAAAAATGAATACTGCGCTAATAAACGGATGGTTAAGCCATTGTATCCCCCTGCCAGAATAACACCTTTTTCTGCCAAAAATCCCTGCCTAATTTTCAGTCATTTATTTTGCCCGATAGTGGTATGGTTATCATCCATATAGCCCTTTATCGTAGATTTCCTCAGGTCTTAAAGCTATGACATCCCGGATCTGCCTATTACTTTTGGCCCGTTAAGTTCATTCATAAGTACAGTGCTCCGGCATCAAGAAAAACCAGATTGTCCGTACCCCCGGTTTTTGCCTGTACCTTCTCCAATATTCTACGACAGAACGTTCCTCCTTCCTATGCTGAATCAATAACAGTAATCCAAACCCTAGGGTCGGCATTGTTTTACCCAAAATGAAAACGATGTTGAACAGGAATTTTATTAAAAAAGGTATTTTCATCAATGGCCTGCTGATCGTGATGGCTATCATCACCACTTCAGCTACCCGTCTTTATTCAGGCAGCCGTGTTTTATCAGCCAGCAGTGACACTACAGTACAATGGTTGAAATTCGACTCAGTAATGCTTGAGCTCAGTGGCGCTTCCAATGAAGAGCTTACAGATGCTCCTTCCATACAGTTGAACAGTCAGGCGGAAGAATTTGTGACCAGTTATCTCGAGCGCAATAACCGCGAATTGCAAAAGATCAAAGACCGTAGCGAACCTTGCTTTACAGTAATGGACGCAGTATTTGCAGAACGTAATCTGCCGCGTGAGCTGAAATACCTGGCCGTGATTGAATCGCAGCTGAAACCTACTATCGTTTCAAAAGCAGGTGCAGTAGGTGCATGGCAATTTATGCCGGTAACAGCACGTCACTTTTCTTTAAAGATCACATCAAAGTATGATGAGCGTACCAATGTGCGCAAGAGTACGGTGGCTGCTGCAAAATACCTGGCTTATCTGCATAAGATTTTCGGCGACTGGCTGTTGGTAGTGGCCGCGTATAACAGTGGTCCCGGTAAAGTATTGTCCGCTATAAAAAAATCAGGCAGCCGTGATTTCTGGAAATTGCAGCAATACCTGCCGAAAGAAACAAGGGCGCACGTAAAAAAATTCATCAGCACCCATTATTTCTTTGAAGGTGAAGGAGGTGTTACCACGCTTACACGTGCAGAAGCAGTTGAATACAGGAAACAGATGACTGATTATGTTGCCAGCCAGAACAAGCGACTGGAAGATCTGCAACAGACAAGAGCGGAAGAAAGTATTAACGATAGCACCGGCACTATCGCCGGCAATCAATAATAGTCACAATCAATTGGCGGTTCGGCCAAGGGCTGTTGTTTGTCCCGGCCGCTTGCTGTTTTCTGCTATACCGGAAGTTTAGGTTTGAATGAATAATGATCCTTCCGGGTAGCAGGAAACAGTAAGCGGCCTTTTATTTGTTAAGAATATGCGATTGACTACAAACATTTTTTTCGTGTGCAGGAAAATCTGTAAATTAAAGTATGATAACCGCTATTACTTTACGAAGATTATTCCTGCTTGCTATCCTCATCAGCAGCTTCACAGGTTTGGAAGCACAGTTGGATACGGCAATTGTCCGCCAGAAAGTAGAGGCTAAGAAATACACTTTCGTAGCACAAACTGCAATACCTATGCGTGGAAGGACAGTGCAACTGACCAGTTTGTATGATCTTAAAATAACCGGTGATTCAGTTATAGCCGGTCTTCCTTATTATGGGCGGGCTTATTCTGCTCCTATCAATCCTTCCGATAATGGGATCAATTTCACGTCTGTTTCTTTTGATTATAAATCTACGTACCGTAAAAAAAGATGGGAGATTTCCATAAAGCCAAAAGACATGCAGAGTGTGAGTGAAATGAACCTCATTATTTATTCCAATGGTAGGGCTACGCTGCAGGTGACGAGTAATAACCGGCAGCCGATTTCTTTTAACGGAGTGTTATCGCCCAAGTAGGGCTATGTGTTATTTTCTGTTTCCCTTTTATTGCTGCTCGCCTTCCTGGATGATCTGCAGCTTTTGTTCTGCGCGCTGTTTACGTCTGACTTTACTCATGGCCCCCCTAAATTTAATGTTCTTAATTGATTTTAGTAATTAGTCCAGACTTTTAGGGGGCTAAGGCAGGCCTTTCGGATGCTTGGAGCTCAAAACCAGGCAGTAGCTCTTTTCTCACAAAAGAAGGATGTGTGGGTATTAGTGGCTTTACTCCTACTGCAATGCTTCACATAAAACCCGGCACCAGCACGGTCAATACAGCACCGTTGAAATTAACTGCAGGAACTAATTTGACAACACCTAAAGATGGTGCGGAGGAGTATGATGGTACTAATTACTATGCCACCAGTGGCACTACGAGGTATACATTGGCGAAAACGTTGACAACTACTTCTACGTTGGATTTTGGGAGTACTTCAGCGCAGAGTTCTTCTGATTGACGGTAACGCTTACGGAGGTTGTGATGGGAGACCCAGTAAATTTGGGAGTGCCGGTGCCGACCATAGCGGAGTTGCGGTAACAGTTCATTTATCAATGAGGCAGTCCCTTTGCTCCCCTGCTGCAATTAAACCACCAACCTCCGGGTTATAAAAAGCAAGAATGTTCCCTATACCATCAACAGTGTCAACAAATTCGAATCTTATTAGCAACCAAGCAATATCTCCAAGTCGCCTATATCTGAAGATAGGCAGACGTCCGGCGTGCATAAATAAAGTATATCCCCGGTCATGTCAACCATGAAAGATTAATGCGATATTGGTGAACCGCTGCTTTAAATATACTCAATCTTACCGATAGCCTATCCAAATTTATTTATATACCCAAAAGAAACGGTAACAGCACTTATTGCAAGAATAAGAAGTTCAACTAATGATATCCAAATCGCATTTTTATAAGATATCTTAAAAATATATTTATTAAGTATAAAGCAAATAATTATAGAAATCGTGATTTCACTTAACAATACAGTGCTTTCGCTAAGGGCAGCGCTAATAGCTTCAGATTTTTTCCTTGATGGTATAACATCTGGGCTAATCGCCGGCAATTGTGCAAATAATAAAGTTTGAAAGAAAATTACAATAGTTAGAATAAAGCCATTCGTTAAGAAAATTAAGATATTTTTTACGTTCCTGTTCATTAGTTACCTCTCTTTTTCGTTTATATCCTTCTTAATTGTGCTATTATTTTCGCTCTTGGGAAGATCCTTAACTGGGAAAAATGAAGCATGATGGCCTTTACTCTTGGGATTACCATTGTTATCTAAACCAATCTCTTTAGCCTCAGTTCCTAAAATTCTCGATCCTTCGTATCCAGCTATTATATCATTTTTGCTCCGCATGTAGTAAGTTTCTGATGCATTAGGATCAGACCACATTTCATTTCCCTGAAATGCGGCAATATCAACGGTAAATTCAATATTAAACCCCGTTAACTCCTTTTTATAACTTGGTTTATAATCAGGGTCGTTAGCTGCTTTATAGTCTTCCAACCAGTTTTGATGTCTAATATCTGAATTATAGTTGTCTACATACTCAGTTAAAGCTTGGGAAAATCCCCGTTCATATGCAGTTCCCATACTATTTGTAATAAATTTTATTGATTCAGTAATTTTACTCGGATCATTTGGATCACGTTGCAAACTTGCAATAATACTTTCTGCTTCTTTCATCCCCATCTTGTATCCACGCGCCTTTCTGTTTTCGAGATAAAAAGAAGACATAGGGGGAAGTGAGTGCCAAAGCCCTCCGTACGAACCGTCATAGTAGCGCGCATGATAATCTCCAATGCTCGCTTTTGCATCATCTGCCCATCCACCACTAACATTGCTATAACTCCAATAACTTTTATTTCCACCGCCACTAGCTCCAGTGCCTTTACCCCAAAAGCCATTAATAAAAATTATAAGTCTGCCATCTGGATCAACAGCATTGATAGGGCTATTAGCTACAAAGTTGTACGGAGATAAAGTGGGATACTTTTCTTCCAATGGATCTACGCTCAGCCATCTTCCTATTCTAGGATCGTAAATTCTTGCACCAAAATCTATACTATTCCCCTCACCCTTCACCTCATTATCATTTTCCTTCCCATTAAACCCATACCTTCCCTTCACCCCATTCTGCCTTCCTGGCATCAACATCCCAAACGGATAATAATCACTCGCACTCACTACATCCGGCATATTATGATCAACAGTGCCTGCTCCGCTTGGAAAAGGGTCTTCTACCGGCAATAATTTGTCCGATACTGCCACCAGCACATTCCCCAAATGATTGCTCAATTCATATTGCTGATTCCCTCTGTTCCAGGTTTCTGCCAGGCGACCGTTAGTGCCAGCCATACTTGCTTTATCAAAGAGCTCCCAATTAGCTTCTTCCACATTTCGGATAGGCTTCCAAACACCTAGCCTGCTGCTACCATACAAATATACCTCAGCTTGCTTTAAATCAGCAGAACCCTCTTTCTGATAAATAGCCATCGCATTGCCTGACGCGTCCCTTACATACCAGGTTTTAGTAATTACCCCACCTTTATTTACCACTTGACTGATCCGATTACCAGTTTCATCATACAGATAATCAATCACCGTTGTTACACCTCCCTTAATCTTCGTGATCTTGCTGATCTTTCCATACACTGTCCATTCGATCATTTCTTTGCTCGGATTGGAACCATCATACAGACCTTCATCAACATCTTTTACCAGATTACCAATAGCATCATAAACATAGTTACCATTACCCTGTGTATTTGATATATCATTATGAGCAGAGCCGGCAATTGCATCTGCTACTTTCTCCAACTGGTTAGTACCCGCATAATAATCATAACCAAGATCATCCATTGCTGGAGTGGAGCCATTTGCATTACGCAGATAGCTTACGATATTACCATTTCCATCATAAGTTACTCTCTCTTTATAATCTGCACTGACAGTAGCGCTGAAAGTATTATTGGTGACATTCAAACCAGTGTATGTATTCATTGCCTTCAGCCGGTTCAGCTGGTCATAACGGTAGCCATACAGTTTTGCATCACCCAATGTCGGGATATTCACCATCATGGAACTGATATTGCCATTGAAAAGATTCCTGCCGGTATTCACTCCATCTGAGCTCAGCTGTGCAAATTCATCAGAGGTAAATTCAATAAAGGGGAATTTATCCGCTTTGATGGATTTATAGTCACTGATAAAATAATTAAGACTAAAACTGTAAGCATCCCTTG
>CBHEUU010000135.1:0-9089 GCA_965990355.1 uncultured Chitinophagaceae bacterium | reverse complement strand
ATTCCTAAAAAACCGATGGCCACAGATTGATCGGCAGCAAGATTTTCAATGGCCGGCTTCAGTATGCTTTTTAATCTTTTGCCCGCATACTCTGATAGAAAGGCCTCGGTACCTATGCCGAGCGGGATAGCAATAGCCATAGCCCCAAACGTCACGATGAACGTGCTGACAAGAAGCGGCAGTATCCCATACACGGCCTCCTTACCGGAGGGGTCCCACTGCGTACCCGTAATGAAGTCCAGGGGTTTTACCTTTAGAAAAAAAGCGGCCGTGTTCCAAAGCAGCATCAGGAATATCCCTGCCAGCACCGCAATAACCAGTAATCCCGTAGTGCGAAAGACCAGCTTGAACAAAAGGTCAATTTTTTCCCGTATCCTGATATCCATACGCCAAAAAGTATTACTGAATAATATAATAGCCCTCTTTTTGAATGAGGCGCTTACCTTCCGCGCTCAATTCATATTGAATAAAGGGTTGTACTTTGTTCCAGGAACCGGCCGGAATAAACTGATAAAGCGGCCGCTGAAAAAAGTATTGATGCTGCAGGATCGCCTGTTTATCCAGCGGTGACACTGCCGGACTGCCGGGCTTATCAGTGATACGCAGTATCTTGATAGATGCATTGTTTGCATCAGCCCCCTTTCCGATATATCCTGCCCCCACATAGCCGATGGCAGAAGGGTCCATTTTTACTGCCTCCAGTATCTGGGCATTGCCGTTCATTTCCTTAGCGTTGCGGCTGAAATTGATCTGCAGTTTCTTTTGTACAAAGGAGTGTGTTCCTGAATTGCTCTGTCTGCCATATATAGTGACAGGTAATTGTTGTCCGGTAAGCAATTTCCAATCCGGGTAATCACCGCTTAATATTCTGGCCAGGGTGGCTACATCAATCGTATCGACGGGGCAGGTATTATGTACAATAAAAGCAGTGGCGTCTTCAGCAAAGATGACCGTTTTGATGTCGATCTTTCTTTTCTCAAATAAACTCTTTTCCTCTTGCGTCAATGGCCTGGATGAGTTGGCTATGTCTGCATGGCCATTCATGAGCGAAGCGATACCCAAACCGGACCCGCCACCGGAAATGGTCACACTGAACTGACTGTTGACTTTATTAAAGTGTTCTGCTAAATTGACTGCCAGGTTAACTTCAGTGTCTGAGCCTTTAATCTTTATAACTTTCCCGGGATCACCACAGGATATTAGCATTAGCGAGACAAAAAAGTAAAGATATTTCATGCGAAGGATGCTGTGGTGCATCGGTAAGATCGCATTTCCATGTTAACAGAATATGAACATCCCCTTTTTTCAAGGATTTCTTAATGGCCGCATGGGAATTTTAACTTTGTGACGAACCCATAAATAATTGTTTTCTCTGTTTCTAAGTAAAAGCAGCAATGCAAAACAAGCAGTGATGGAATCATGCTCTTTTTAATTCATGAGCATGGAAGTTTCTTTCACAAGCGATTCCATCAATTCCGGTGTTTTCGTATGATGTAGAACAGGCGCTATCTGCCCTCCCCAAAATAAAAGCAAATCCCATTTCTGCTGTTCAATCGCTGCTTTTCTTAAAGATGACATAAACGTTGCCTGAAGCGGAAAAGGTAAAAACAGTTTTTCCTTTCCCATCAGATCTTTGGCCAGCTGAGTAGTTATGCCCCGACCTAACCTGCCCGTGAATGCTCTTGATAGTGTGGTATACTTTCCCGCACCGGACAATAGCATTTGCCTGTGAACAGGCAATGCACCTGATTCCTCAGTAGCCAGGAAGGCCGTACCAATTTGCACAGCATCAGCCCCTAACGTAAACGCAGCAGCCATGCCCTTGCCATTTGCAATGCCGCCTGCTGCTACCACCGGCGTCTTTACCTTTTCTTTAATCAATTGCAATAACACAAAAGTCCCCATAGTTGATAGCTCAGCAGGTGCCAAAAATGAAGGACGATGACCGCCCGCTTCAAATCCGGCAGCTATGATCAGATCAACGCCTGCATTTTCCAGGGCAAGGGCTTCATCTAGCGTGGTAGCCGCACCGGCAGTTATGATACCCAGTTTACGGCATTGCTCCAAAACATCGGCTGAAGGAATGCCAAACACAAAACTGAATAGTTTCGGACGAATATCAAGCACGACCTGCAATTGATTTTCAAATCTTGATTTGAACGGCGCTGGTTTTTCGGGCAATGGTATTCCAGCCTGATCGAAATAAGGCTTGAATATTTTTTTTGTTTCCTCGAATTGTTCATCGCTAACCGTTCCTGTGGGCACATCATTATCCGAAACCCACAAATTGATATTATACGGCTTATTTGTAGCTGCTTTGATTTTTTTATCTATGTCAATGATCTCCCCGGGACTCAGTGTATAGGCGCCATACCCGCCGATCCCGCCGGCGTTGGACACTGCTGCCGTCAGTTCGACTGTTGAAAAGTTACCTCCGAATGGGCCCTGCATGATCGGATATTTAATACCTAATAGTTCCGAGACCTTTGTATTGCTCCACATGGTAAATGATTTTATTTGTTGTTATCACTTGTGTTTTAGCATCAGGGATGGTACAACCTGCTCAATGTTTCCCTCGACACGCCGAGATAAGCGGCAATTAAATGTTTTGGTACTGTATTATAGAGCTCGGGATACTGCTGCAGGAGTTCTTCATAACGCCGTTTGGCATCATTATTCATAAAGGACAATAATCGTTTTTGCAATGCAACATACCCCTTGTTGGTACGCCAACGGAAGAAGTATTCCACCTGTGGCAGTTCTTTGCATATTTTTTCACGGTTACTGTTTGAAAGTTGTAATACTTCAGCATGAGTGATACAATCTACACTTATAGTTGAACGATTGCCACTGTAAAGTGCGTTATAATCGGAAATCCACCATGTAGACATCGCAAACTGCAGGATAAACATTTTTATCTCTTCATTGATATAAAATGATTTCAAACATCCGTCCAGCACAAAGTATTCATGCTCTACCTTATCTCCTGCAGTAATAAGTACCTGCCCTTTTTTGAAAGACTGCGGTGTGAAATGTGAAAAAAAATGATCAAACTGCTCTTTCGTTAAGCTTATAGTTTTGGAAACATGCTCCTTTAATATTTCTCTTGCATTCAATGTATTCAAAATTTTGGTAGTTGCTGTTACTATCAAAATTAAGAAATCAGCCGCACCGGAGCCTACTGCTTCAATATAGTTTGCCGGTATTATAACTGCTAACGGAGTTGCCTGAATGCAGTGCGGATCTCCCTGGTAAATAATTCCGGTTGTTCCCAGGCTGCGAAATGGCCTCCTCTGTCAACCCTGTTGAAATAGATGAGTTTTGGATACGCTTACAGCAACCGGAATGGTCTCCTTATTACTCGTTTACATCACTCATCATCTTATTTACCAATAACCATTTGCCATCGAGCTTGTGAAATGACAGGAACTCGTGATAATTGAAATCATACATTTTCACTTTCACTTCTGCTATTGCAATCGTGTTAATGACTTTAATGTTCACGATCTCTCCTTTAAATGGTTTGCCAGCATCCTTTGGGCTTTGGCGGTTTTTAATACCATCGAGGTACTGTGGCAACGTTTTAAAATAGAGTTGCCCTTTTACATCTCCGAATAACAAAGTGCCACTGTAATAGATCTGTTCCAGTAGATTTAGGTTACCCTCGTATATGCCTTTGAAATAATTTTCTTCCAATGCATGGGCAATGCTGGCGGAATCTGTTTGTTGTGTTTTCATTTGTATAATGTTTTGTGCCTTGAGGTTCCACCAGGGGAGGAACAACAATGCGATGATTAAGATCTTTTTCATGATCAATTCAAATTGTGACCGGCTCCAAAACCTCCGTCAACATTGATAATGGCGCCGTTGATGAAATTGCTTTTGGCCACTGTGTAGATCATTTGCGCCACATCTTCGGCTTCACCAATCCGGTTAACCAGGTGCAAACCAGCCGTTTTATCTGCACTGTCACCATGCATTGGTGTACGGATAGTTCCCGGCGCTATGGTATTCACCCTGATATTGCGCTTGCCGAATTCAGCGGCCAGTTGCAGGGTCAGGGCATGAATAGCTCCTTTGCTGGACATGGGCGCTGTAATGGGCACTCCTCCCAGGGCATGATGCACGAGTGGTGTGCCGATATTGATCACCATTCCATCCTGTTGCTTCAGCATTTGCGGAATTACAGCCTGTGTAGTGAAGAAAGTTCCTTTCAGGTTGGTGATTAAAAAGCGGTCGAGATAGGCTTCATCCACTTCCAGGAAGGGTTTGGCTTCAAAGATGCCGGCGTTGTTTACCAGCACGTCAACAGAACCAAATTTTTGCATAGCTATGGCTACCAGTTGCTCACCGGTTTCCTTTTTGCTTACATCACCGGCAACCATAGCCAGGTTGGACCCGGCACCCAGTTCCCGGTAAGCCTGCTCCAGTTTCTCTGCAGTAGATGAGTTGATCACTACATTATCGCCTTTGTCAAGAAAGAATCTCGCTGCTTCTTTTCCGATCCCGGATGATGCTCCGGTTATGATTATCGTTTGCTTTTTCATGTTCTATTTTTTTTCTGCTGTAATACCTTGTTCGCGCAATACCGATACCTGTTCACCTGCATAACCCCAATTGTCAGTATCTATCTCTTCGATAGCGATATGAGTAAGATGGGGATCCTTGTTCAGGACATTGGTGATCACATCGGTCACGCCTTTAATCAATTGTCTTTTTTGTTCGCGGGTGACACCTTCGCGGGTCACTTCAATTTTTACGTAAGGCATAAAATTTTTTTTGTGCCAAGCTGTTTAAGCAGCTTTAGCGGTGATGAATACATTTAAATCAAAATCATTGTAGATAAGTGTATCGCCCAGGTTGGTAAAGAAATTGCAGGAGCGGAATTTGATCCCGTATTTGGTGCGGTCAATTACGATTTTGCCTTTGGCGGTTAAAGTATCTCCGGCAATTTGCACGCTGGCTTCGAAGCTGACCGGGTGTGTAATCCCTTTGATAGTGAGGTTACCGTTAATGTGACCATTATTCACTGCAGTAATTTCAAAACTGGCTTCAGGGTATTTGTCAATAGAGAAAAAATCGTCTGAGGCCAGGTGGCCGGCAAACTGGGCATTGGTAGCCGGGTCGGTGACGTCAACGATCTTAATGGAGGTGGTGTCAATAATAAACTTTCCACCAGTCAATCTGCCATCTGTTACAGAAAGGCTGCCTTGCTTAACTGCGATGGTTCCAAAATGGGAGCCGGTAACTGTCCGGCCGGTCCAATCGATATTGCTCTGAGCAACGGCGATTTCAAATTTTTCATTTTTCATTTTTGTGTGTTTTAATTACAACACAAAATTGAAACGGATCAGGGAGGTGATTACGTGACGTAGGTCACAATTGGGAAAATGTGATGTGGGTCACATTTGAGTGGCAGAAAGTCATCCCGACAGTGGAAACCCGCTCCAGTAGCGGGTTTCTTTTTTTATACCTGCCTGGCTGTAAAGCAGCCAAAAGGAACTACATTTAACGTGGTACTTCCTGAAGATATTCACCTTAAACCTTTAATCAATGAAAAAGTTTTTTATCACATTGACGTCAGTTCTTTTCGTCATTTGTCTCTCTGCGCAAAACAAAGAAATAGAAGCAGAGATCAGGAAACTGGAACAAATGGAAGTTAAAGCCGTGCTTGAAAAAGATTCTGCCACACTGTTGATCTTATGGGATAGTGATTATGTTGTAAACGCACCTGATAACACTATAAATTTTGGCGGGAAGACCACGCTGGACAGACCTGTTCTTCAAAGACCCAGGCTCGCCTTCACGCGTGAAGTTGAACAGGTAATAATAAGGGACGGGGTTGTGTTTTCCATGGGTAGTGAAACTGTCGTGCCTGGTGATCAGGTAAACGCCGGGCAAACAATCAAAAGACGATATACTAATATATGGATGCGCAAGGATAACCGGTGGAAATTGGTTGTACGGCATGCGAATGTTATATGCCGGTAAGCTGCGCCGCTGGATCAATGCATGTCTGTATTTCGCCAGGTAGCTTTACAGGTTTGTGTAGGTCCGAATCCAGCAGTCAACATAATTTTTGTGCAGGAACAATGAAGTGAAATAATTATATCTCAGGATTTAAAATGTTATGAGTATGGAACATTTTGAAGTATATCTCCCGGAAATCGACTACGCGTTTCCAATGGTATTGGTCAGGGGTACAGGTGATGCAGGTTATTTATTCGGGGATCAGGAAAAACTAAGCATACAAGTAAAAGAGTTCTTTATCTCCCAATATCCGGTCACCCAAAGGCTTTGGGAATATATTACCGGAAAGAATCCATCACACTATCATGGACAATACAGGCCGGTAGAGTCTGTTTCATTCAATGATATAACGGGAAAAGGCGGTTTTTTAGAACGGTTTAATTCCATCGCAGGAAGCAAGTATGAGTTAAGTGCTGATATTGTTTTTCGTTTACCATCAGAAACGGAATGGGAATATGCTGCCAGAGGCGGCACTCACTGGATAGACGGATTTCAATTTAGTGGCAGCAACGATTTGAATAGTGTTGGCTGGTACGACCAGAACAGCGGAAAATACAATGACCCCGGAATTTTGTCCAAATTAAAAAACCATGAAAAGGGAACCGAAACACATGAGGTGGGACAGAAGTCTTCGAACCAATTGGGTGTTTTCGATATGTGCGGCAATGTTTGGGAATGGTGTGAGGATTTCTTTCAAACAGATATTCATAAAATACCCAAAGACGGAAAGCCTTATTTAGAAGAAAGTGATGAAAGAGTTCTTCGTGGCGGATGTCATCATAATTGGGCCATTCATTGCACCGTTTCAAAACGATATGCAATAGCTGCTGATGCTGCGGATGAATGTATCGGATTCAGAATTGCGGCATCAATTTAAGGTGTGCTTCCCCGGAGGCTTACTACTCAGCTTATACCTAAAAGACAGCAGGGCGGAAACGGACGTCTATTGTAACGAAAGCGGACGAATTGCATTTAATTGATGTTTCAAAATAATGATAGTTAATGCATTGAATCTATGGCACGGTAATCGAAAGCCTAAGGCGTGAAAAATTTTTTCAAACTGCAGCATTCCCTTAGTGCTGGTAATTACATCTTGTTTAATCTTTCCAAGAGATCATCCTGTTTTTATGAAAATAATACTTGCCATTTTAGCCGGTCTTTTCCTGTACAATACCCTGCAGGCGATGGCCGATCAGACATTGTCTGCCGCTAAACAGTAAAGAATTACCAATTGCTCTCTTCCAAATACAAGTAAGGGCCGCTGACAGAAACATAAGATATTCCGAATATCTTTTTACCGGAACCCGCTTCAACTTTCCAGAATCCTGATAGCTTCATTTGATCTAATTCCGTTTTTGTCAGCACTACTTCCCTGTTTGTTTTACCTGTGCAGGATTGATAAAATTCACGATATTTTCCTTCGGTAAATGTTAGTGTGAATTCATGCGTCTGTTCATTGAAGTCAGCCATGCCTTTTTTATACATCAATTTTTGTGGTGTACATCCCTGGTTAGGGTTAGTAGGGAAAAAGACCGTATAAGATTCCACCATACCGTCGGCATGAAATACAAGGCCATCGGTAGTGAAAGATGCATGTATAATAGAAGTTCCCGTATAAGTCCAGAAACTACTTAAATCAAATATTCCGCGGATCCATTTTCCTTGTGCAGCGACAGGGGTTTTGTCGGTGATCGTTTCATCTTTCTTACATGAATTTAAACTGAAGACAATTACAAAAAACACAAGAAGAGATATTTTCATAAAACAGGGTTTTTGATCAGGAAATACATAACAGAGGGGAAAATTATACAAGTGTTTTTTTAATATCAATTAGATGAGCCTGAAATGACAAAAACAATAACCGAAATGTATAATAACGATGTTGTATTGATTGGCAGGGTCAAAAAAAAATGAGCTATTTATTCTTTCATTTTAACATACTAATTCTTCATTTCAGGCAAAGAACATTATCGGCCCGCCTGAGATTTTTACATTCGCATGCATAAAGGAATAGAATTGAAAAAGAAGTTTGTTGTAAAGAATTGTCAACGATTGGTCAAATGCCTCGCAGTACTATGTACTACATCAGTCATGTTTCTTACTGCTTCGGCACAGCAACCCGCTTCCCGCGAAGCAATGGAAGCGATGGAGAAGATGGAAAAAGATCTGATGAGGTTTATGGATTCATTGCAAAAAGATCCGGGCATAAAGAAGATGTTGAAGGATGCTGATAAGATGGCTCTACAATCAATGGATACTTCCAGAAACCCGGTATCAGGAAGAAATTTATCCATTCCTTTTCCCAAAAGAAATACAGCATTGTTGAATACAGTTAAGGATACATTGGATTCGGTTCAGTTTAGATCGTATATAGTCAGGCTTCATAAGCAACTGGAAGCCGGCCTTTCACCCGAAGAAAAAAGAAATATAGCTAATATAAATCCGACCATTATCAATAACGCACAGGCTCTTGGACAACTGTCGGTCATGGGTTGGTATAATGGCGCTACCGAAGAAGCGGCGGTATTGGCGGCCAAAACTGCAACATTAAAAACGGCCAGCTCAGTTGATATTAATAACCTCGGAGCCATGCTGGTACTGGGCGGCGTAGCAGAGAAAGCCATCCCTATACTTGGTTATGCCGCAAACCGCAATCCCACCGATCCGTCGGTGAACAATAATCTGGCGCAGGCATATGCAGCATTAGGTGCTGCAGACATCGCGTCAAGTTATATTTCCAAATGTTTGAAAATGGTACCCAAGCACCCTGAAGCGAATTGTACCGCGGCTTATATTGAAGCTGCCAAAGGAAACAGGGATGGCGCTATCGCTTATGCTGAAAGATCGCTTGAAGGCGGATATACTGAGGCTGCATTCAGCCTGTTGACAAAATTAAACCCGCCCAAAAAGAAATTCAGTGAACTATTGGCCAGGGTAGATCTGCCCGGTGATTTCAATGTGTATAAGTTTGAGTTGCCACGCCAGCAACTATTAATTGACGAAGGTACCCGGATACAGGCAGAGCACCATGCATTCTGGGATGCTATTGACGATGCTTC
>CBHEUU010000134.1:0-9091 GCA_965990355.1 uncultured Chitinophagaceae bacterium | reverse complement strand
AACGGATAGTTTTATCTGCGATAAGAAAGCATTACCTTATTTGAAAGGAGGAAATGGACATTGAGTGTAAAACTTAAGGGTTTCCTCCTTTGCTATTTCTAAAATAAACCATCATGAGAACGCTAATGGCACGAATAAAAACGCGAATGAGAACACGAATGGGTTTGATTGCTGTGCTCACCATTTCTTCCAATCTGCTTTTTGCACAGGTACCGGAAGACGTTTTAAAATATTCATGGCAGCCGGTTAATGGAACTGCACGTATCAATGCAGTGGGTGGAGCGATGGGTTCTTTAGGCGGCGATATATCCGCCACATTTGTGAACCCTGCCGGCCTTGCTTTTTTCAAAACCTCTGAGATCGTATTAAGCCCCGGTTATTCTTTTCTGAATAATAAATCCACTTTCCGCGGCACAAAAGCCAGCGATAAGGATAAATATTTCAATCTTGGCGCCACAGGTTATGTATCCGGCTGGAAAGGTAATGGTAAATGGACCAGCCAGGCTATCGGTATTGCCGTAACAAGAACAGCCAATTTCAGTAACCAGGTTTCTTATAATGGTCAGAATGATTTCAGCTCCGGTGCAGAACAATATGCAGCAGAAGCAGCAGGCAGCGGTATCCACCTGGATGATATTCCCGGCAGTAATGCCGTATCATTCGGCACACGTATGGCCGTATGGAATTACCTGGTTGATACAGCACAATTGCCCGGACATGTTGGGCCTGATGTGGTCAGCATGGCGATGTGGGATGCATTGAAAAATGGAGGCGACTTCCTGGTGAACCAATCCCGGTTCATCGAAACCAGTGGTGGTATCACAGAGATCGCACTGGGATACGGCGCCAATAAAGGAGATAAATTTTATATCGGCGGGTCTATCGGAGTGCCGATCGTGCAATATGAAAAGAATACCCGCTTCCGTGAAGAAGATGCGACAGATAATAAGAGCAACAAATTTGATTTTTATGAGTTGAATGAAACAAATAAGACCAAAGGTGTTGGTATTAATCTCAAGCTTGGTGTGATCGCTAAGCCAACAGAGTTTATCCGTCTGGGCCTGGCGATTCATTCTCCCACCTGGTATAGCCTTGAAGATTCTTATTTCGGGCGGATGTCGGCCAATCTAGACTCGGCCCGCTCCACGCCAGGCACAACATCTGTTTCCTCAACTACACTTAATGGGAATGTTAATCCTGTTTATAAATACGAACTGGTTTCTCCCTGGAGATTTATGGTGAGTGGCTCTTATGTGTTACGGGAAGCAGAAGATGTAAGACAACAAAAAGGTTTTATTACGGCCGATGTTGAATACGTAACATACAAGTCTAATAAATTCAGGAATGCAGAAGATTATGATGACCAGGGATATTATGACGCAGTGAACAACACGATGAAAAACTATTACAAGAATGCTTTCAATTTCAGAGTAGGCGGTGAGTTAAAATTCACTACGGTGATGACAAGGCTTGGTTTTGCTTTCTATGGCAATCCTTATGCAGACAGTGAGCTGAAAGCTAATAAAATGTTTCTCAGTGGAGGATTGGGCTACCGCAATGCAGGTATCTTTATTGACCTCACTTATACGCATGCTTTGCAGAAAGATGTTGATTTTCCTTACCGTTTGCCTGATAAAGCAAATACGTTTGCAAATACGAAGGGAACAGGAAGTAATATTTTGTTGACTTTTGGATTAAATATTTAACTAGTTTGAACTACTCATTCCCTTCTTCCCGCCTTACCGGTAAGAAAAATATTTACCGGTAAGGCGGGAAGACGGGAAGGAGTCGTTTTAAATAGAACTTGTTTTATAAATCAGGAGATAAATAATTCCTAGTCATCACTCCCTTCGTTGTCTCTTTTCTTGTTAGATAAAGAGAAGTCTGATTTACCAAATTTGTAAGTGAATGTAAGCCGGAAGCTTCTTACTCTCCATCTCCGGTAAGAATCCTGGTAGAAGCTTTCTGTATCATATATTGTACCCCAGCGGCTGGAATTGAAGATATCGTTTACACTGAATGTTACCGTGGCTTTATTGTCTTTCAGAAAATCTTTGCGCAGTGCGAAGTCTGTACTGAATTGTGGTTTTCTTTTTCCTTGTGGTATTACTTCAGAAGACTCGTACTCGCTAAGCAATTGAAAACCGAGCCCATTGAACAACGAGAATTTCTGCGCTTCTATCTTATAATTCAGTGTCAGTTTAGCGTCCCAGTTAAAACCTTTATTGCTCAGGTCAACATCATTAATGCGGGCTTTTACCCTCCGGTATTGCATATTTACCGTTGGTGTGAAGTCAAAGTTTTTACCAATATTTTGTTGCACGGTGAATTCAGCGCCATACCGGTTAGTGGTGCTGGCATTCACAAACGTGTTGAGGATAGCATTGGGGCTGACACCTGCATTCTGTAATTCCTCATACTGTTGTGCTGTGATAGTATCGCTGAACTCTGTGATATCATTCGGGTTGTTGCGGAAATAAACCACGGCAAGCCAGTTGCCGGATTTATAATTATGGCTGTAGTTCAGCTCAAATGAATTGACGAACTCCGGTTTCAGCAAGGGATTGCCCTGGCGCAGGTTAGCCGGGTCGTTGATATCAATAAAGGGATTGAGCTGCCAGAAACCGGGGCGGCGTATCCGCCGGGAATAATTGAATTGCAATTGATCATCTTCACCCAGTTGCCGGGTAAGGAAAAAACTGGGGAATAATGCATCCCAGATATTTTTGATCGCCGAAGGATATTCATAACCAAACTTAAAAGCACTGTCTACCAGCAATCCTTTAAAACGTGAATATTCTGCGCGCAACCCCACCTGGTAAGAGAACTTGCCGATCTTGTTTGAATAAGTGGCGTATAATGCATTCACCATTTCCCTGTATTCATAATTATTGCTGAGCGGCAGCTTTTGCGACTGCCCATTATCAACAGCATAAGCATCAAAAATGCTTTTGAAAATGTTATGGTAGCTCCTGATGCCGCCTTCAATTTTCCCGTTCTCCCCTATCGGATTGGCATAGTCTGCCTGGATGATCACCTGGTCAGTAACGCTGCTGCCCCGGTTATTTACCAATGAAGAAGGTTGGTAAGGGCTGCCATCAGGATAAGAAAAAGAATTGACGATATCAGAGCGTTCATTGCTATTGCCATAATTGTAGTTGACATCTACAGTCAGTTCATGTCCTGCTTCAGGAAAACTGTGTTTATAATTCAGGTTGGTACCATTTCGTTTAAAATTGCTGCGCCCATCGGCAATCCTGTTGCCATAATGAGAAGGAACGCGGTTGGCATCGAGATATTCCTGTTCCTGGTTTTCTTCATAAGTAAACCGGCCTGTTCCAAATTGCTGGGTGAGGCTGATAGTATTGCGGTTATCAACAAAATAATCAACTCCTGCTCTTAAAGAACCAAAGCGGCGCATCCTGTCGTTGGTAGAATATTGATTAAAATAATCTTTGATCACACCGTTCTCCTTATTCTGTCTCTGCGCCTCTCCTTTTGGCTTGCCTCCTGTTTGATTATATCCTCCGCTGAGGAATACATTGAATTTGCCCTGCCGCACATTAAGGTTCAGGTTACCATTTGCAATACCTGGAATACCCACACCGGCACTGACCAGGCCATTAAGCCCAACACGTTTATTTTTTTTCAATACGATATTGATAATACCACCGGAACTGGCCGCATCAAATTTTGCAGAGGGATTGGTAATCAGTTCCACTCTTTCAATATTGTCTGCCGGTATCTGATCGAGCGTTAAGATAGTTGGACGTCCATCCACAAATACCTGTGGTGTGCTGTTCCGCAACTGCACATTGCCGTCCACATCAACCGACACAGAAGGAATATTTTTCATAAGGTCGATGGCTGTCCCTCCGGAAGAAACAAGGCTTTTGGATGCATTGAACACTTTGCGGTCAATGCCCATTTCAAGCGCAGGCTTCCTGGAAGTTACTACCACTTCACCGAGCTGTTTCGCTTCTGCTTCGAGATTGATATTCCCAAGATCTGTTTTGAATTTGTTCTGCTCAGTCCCTTTTCCATATTCCGGGGTGATAATCTGCTCCCAGGAGGTATAGCCAATAGCAGACACCAGCAGGCGAAAACGTTTCAGGCCTGGCAGATGATCAAAACTGAAATCACCATTGGCTTTGGTGAGCATGCCTGTTACCAGGCTGTCTTTATTGGAGGGGTCAGCAGCAAACAGTTGTACGGAAGCTGCTTCAACAGGTTTGCCATTCTTATCAAGCAATTTTCCATATAACCTGTTGGAGTTGATGCGGAGCGTTGTTGCGTCATTGGCAGGCTGCTGTTCCCTGTCTATCTGGGCATTCAGTTGAAATATAGTGAAGGCGAAAAAAAATAAAAGACAATACTTCATGATCTCAGTTTGGCCGGTAAATACATAAGACGACATTCTGAGGGTAAAACTTTTGTTTTACCAGTCAAAACTCAAAGGGATGTGGCAAAACCCTTTATTTTGTCAAACTCCCGGGGATTAAACCAATTAAATGCTTTATCCTTTTTAAACCAGGTCATTTGGCGTTTGGCATAGCGCCGTGTGTTCTGTTTGATCAGTTCAATGGCCCTTTCAAGGGTAACATGGCCATCTATGTAATCAAATAACTCTGCATAGCCTACTGTTTGTAACGCATTTAAATGTTTATAGGGGATCAATGATTTTACTTCTTCCAGTAAACCCGCTTGCATCATATCATCAACCCTTGCATTGATACGCTGGTATAATTCTTCCCTTGGCAATTCAAGCCCGATCCTGACGATATTAAAGTCCCTGATGGTTGCTTTTCCCTTGCGGAAATCAAAAATGGAATGACCCGTGGCTTCTACAACCTCCAGCGCACGCATCATCCGTTGAGGGTTTTTCATTTCCCCTTTTTCATAAAAAACAGGATCTTTTTCTTTCAATTGCTGCTGCAGCCATTGCAGGCCATGTGTTTCATAAGACTGCGTGATAGCAGTTCTGACAGCAGCAGGCACTTCAGGCACTTCATCAAGCCCTTCGCAAAATGCTTTGATGTAAAGTCCTGTGCCACCGGCCATCACCACTACATCATGTTTAGCAAATAATTCATTCACCTTTTGCAGTGCATAGGTTTCAAAACCGGCAGCAGTCACTTCTTCATGAATGCTGTGTGAAGCAATAAAATAATGGGGTACCTGTTGCAATTCCTCTTCAGAAGGCCTTGCTACGCCAATGGATAATTCTTTGAAACATTGCCGGCTGTCTGCCGAAATGATAGCTGTCTGGAAATAAAGGGCAAAATCTATTGCAATAGCTGTTTTCCCAACAGCAGTGGGACCTGCTATAATGATGACGGTTTTCACACTTCTTCATCTTCACCCTGTGCCTCTTCCCCCAGGCCCAGGTCTTCTCCATCTTCATCTTTTTCACCAAAACCATCGCCGACTGAGCTGAGATCATATTTCTCTTCCACGTCTGCAAATTTTTCACCCAGCAATCCTTTTGTGCCGTATTGACTGGGAGCTATGCCTTCCACTCTTACAGTAGACGGATAGCTGATCTTGGGATTTTCCTCCTTGGATACATTGATCAGTTCCACCAGGAAGGTCCAGTTCTTATTGAAATCGTAGAGATAGATGAATTTCTGGTTGGGATCCCTGATCTCGGAGCCAATAGAGGTCTCCTGCATCATCAATGGGGGGGCCTTATATTCTTTATCATATTTCTCCAGGCTGATCTCCCGGCCGCGCTGCCAGTGATCATTGCTGCGGAAGAAAGTAGCTTTATGCTTACTGTCAAACTCATACGCTTTCAAAATCGTTTCATGCAATTCCTGGAATGTTTGCGTATGCCGGATAGCCACATCGCGATAGATGCTTTCATCCTCTTCAAAATAGATCCTGAATTTAAGAATAGCCATAATACAAATTTATGGTTTTTTAAATTCTGCCTCGCTTATTGCTGAATGATTCCTATTTCTTTCGCTTTAGCGGTCACAAAGTCCAATGCCGCTTCATATGTATTAGGAATAATACCATCCAGTATGGCGTCTTTCAGGGCATCTTTTAATATCCCTACCGGCTTGGATGGCGGAAGCCCGAATAGGCTCATGATCATATCCCCGCTAAGCGGTGGCTGCCAGTTGCGGATATGATCGCTTTCTTCCACTTCCCTGCATCGCTGGCGTACGAGCTGGAAGTTTTCCAGGTATCGCTTTACTTTTTGTTTGTTCTTGGAAGTGATATCCGCTTCGCAAAGCAGCATCAACGATTCAAAATCTTCTCCTGCATCAAACAATAAGCGCCTGATAGCCGAATCTGTAATATTTTCCTTCGTAAGGCTGATCGGGCGCAGGTGTAATTCTACCAATTTTCGCACCAAACGCATTTTTTCATTTTGCGGCAGTTTAAGCTTACCAAATATTTTTGGCACCATTCTCCCCCCTACTGCTTCATGCCCATGAAATGTCCAGCCATGGCCTTCTTCAAACCGCTTAGTAGCAGGTTTGGCAATATCATGCAGAATAGCCGCCCAGCGCAACCAAAGATCATTTGTTTTAACGGAAATATTATCCAGCACCTGCAGGGTATGGTAAAAATTATCCTTATGCCCGTGCCCGTCTTTATATTCCGCACCGGCAAGATCAACCATTAGAGGGAAAATAATCTGAAGTAATCCTGTTTTATACAACAGATCAAAACCAACCGAAGGCCTGGGCGACAAAATGATCTTGTTCAGTTCATCCGTGATCCTCTCCTGTGAAATAATGCTGATTCGTTTGGCATTCCGGGCAATAGACTCCAGTGTTTTTTCTTCAATCACAAACTGCAATTGCGAAGCAAAACGGATAGCGCGCATCATCCGCAAGGGATCATCACTGAATGTCTGATCAGGCTCGAGCGGTGTTTTGAGAAGTTTTTCGTCCAGGTGCTGCCGCCCGCCAAAAGGGTCTATAAGCGTGCCATAATCATTTTTATTCAAACTGATGGCAAGCGCATTGATGGTAAAATCACGGCGGTTCTGATCATCTTCAATGGTACCAGGCTCCACTTCCGGGTTGCGGGATTCAACGCGGTAGCTTTCTTTCCGCGCACCAACAAATTCCACATCAAAAAAATCATCTTCTCCATCAGTACCGAGATTTACTTTTATATGTGCTGTGCCAAAGGTTTTAAAAAAACTAACCGTTGGCAAAGGGTCAAATCCACGGGCAACTTCATTGGCTAAGGCAATGCCATCACCCGCGCACACGATGTCTGCATCTTTAGTAGATCTGTCCAGGAGTTTATCTCTTACAAATCCACCAATGAGATACGCTGGCACGCCAAGTTTTGCAGCTGCTGCGGCTATTTTTTCAAGTAAGAGGAGTTCTTTTGGTGTGCAGTTGATATCCATAAAGGACAAAGATAAGAGTTGGGAGTTTGTGAGTCAGAACCTTAGGCTGTAGGCGTTATCGTAAAAAATACTGTGTCAATGAAAAATAAGGTATTTGAATTTAGTAACACGTTCTCATCATGCATATCCTCCAGAATCAAACCCAATTCTTTATGGATGTAGTCATTTCTCCTGTTGTTCTTAAACCCATTGAACTCGAGCAGGGTTTTGATATCTTCCAGTTCCACCCGTCCATAGGAAATGATGAAAGGTTGTTTTAAAACAGCATAAAGAATGCCTTCAGCTTTTGTGAAGCCCAACAACTCATATGCTGTGTTCCGGAAAATAAGATTATGTAAAAGACACTGTTTAGAAATTCCAACCAGGTGGCATAGTACACGGCATCATTACGTTTAATAACATGACGTCCACCAGGATCCAGGTAAACACGAGCCTCGCCCCCGCGGGTAAGATACGTTTTTTCATCCGGCAGGCCGGGCATCCACAGATGATGATATGTACAAAACTCTTCTAGGAATTGGGCCTGCTCTTCTTTGATGATTGTTTTACTTTCGAAGTCTGCTTTAACCGTTGTACTTGTTGGATAGCGTCCGCATAAGAAATTGCGGGCTGTTGTGCAATGATCCGACTGCCCCTCAAGGAGAGCTCCTGCAGTGATATTTTTAATTTTACGTCGGGTATCATCTGGTAACATTTGATGCAATTTACAATAAAAAATTTTCTGGGAGAACCGCCAGGATTTATGGACAACCTGGCTTCTTACGGGCGAATAACAATCGCCGCTCCATCTTTCCACCGTATAATAGAAGAAGGCATAACCGGCTTCACCTCATCCTGCCGGTATTGCACCACATAATCCACCCCATTTCGTATAGCCGGTGAAATGGCAGAAAATGATGCAGGCGAAGGCTCCCCGGAAATATTAGCCGAAGTGGATACGATCGGTTTGCGAAAGCGTTTGAGCAGATGGCGGCAAAATGGTTCCTGGCAGATACGTATACCTATGCTGCCATCTTTGCCTGTAAGATTATCAGCGAGACCGATAGCCCCATCGTATATAACGGTTGTTGGTTTACTTGTTTGCTGAAGGTGATCGAACACGGCAAGATCAGCACCGGCCACATATTTCAATACATCCCTTTCTTCTGCCACCAGGATGATCAATGCTTTTTCATCGTGCCGCTGTTTCAATGCATACACTTTTTGCACAGCAGCGCTGTTGGTGGCATCGCAACCAATGCCCCATATTGTATCGGTGGGATAAAGGATCAGGCCTCCTTCATCCAATACTTTTAAGCATTGTTCAAGATCATGCTGAAAATCCATCATATACTTTTATAAACATCCATTACTGAGCTGACATATTTCTGCGGCGTAAAACGCTGTGCATAGTCCCAGCCTTTTTCCCGCATGGATGCTGCCAGTGCAGGATTTGTATAAATCTTTTTCATTCCTTCAGCGATCTCTTCAGCGCTGTTGGGATTCACATACCAGGCTGCATCGCCACCAACTTCCGGCATGCACGATACATTGGAAGTGATCACCGGCAACCGGCTCCACAAGGCTTCCATGATAGGCGCACCAAAACCTTCAAAAAAAGAAGGATACAACATAGCCGTTGCCAGTTGATAAATGCCAGGAAGGTCCTCTGTCTGCAAATACGTACGGTCTGTTTTTGATTCCGGCATTTCGGAAAGAAAAATGATCTTTTTC
>CBHEUU010000133.1:0-9139 GCA_965990355.1 uncultured Chitinophagaceae bacterium | reverse complement strand
ATCATCCTTAAGCGATCTTTTAACTGCAGGAATGGAGTTTCCAGAAATCTGTAACTAAGCATC
The DNA here is from genome assembly GCA_965990355.1 of uncultured Chitinophagaceae bacterium. GTDB lineage: Bacteria > Bacteroidota > Bacteroidia > Chitinophagales > Chitinophagaceae > Terrimonas_A. Next base: position 9,076 of record CBHEUU010000133.1, on the reverse strand, counting down.
GCTACTCCATAATTAAATATAAAGATCAGTGGAACGAGCAGCCAGGAAGATATGGTGATATTAAAATGCTTTATCCCTAATTGGAACGCTGTTATAGACAGTCCATGAAAACAATACAAGCCGAAAGAGATGCGGCCAGTCTGTATGAGAAACCTGTTCCTTTCAAACATTTTCCACCTTGCAGGATTATGCAACTGCTCTATAATTAACAAAGTAATGTATGTAATGAAAAGATAACGGTTCAGTAGTTTCAATAGATCATGTTGATATATCAATTGTAACAGAAAGAAGAATAATATCTGAATAACCGGCCAGCAATAGAAGACCGGTTTCCAAACACCTTTCAATGACTGTACCCACCGGATCAGGAATGAGTTCCCTGCCAATAAAAAAGCGCCCAACCCTCCCATGGCAAAATCAATAAAATAAGTAAGGGTATGAAAATATCCGTTTATCTCCTTTGACCATGCATAGATCGAAAAGAACAGGCTGGCAGCAATAAACAGGAAAAAAATTTTTACCAGGTGCCGGTACAGGAACCGCAGCGCCAGCCCTAATATAAGATAGAACTGCTCCTCTACTGAGATCGTCCAAAGGATCTGCAGTAAAAATATATGCGCCGCGAGATAATAATTAGCAATGAAAAGAAAGTAATACACCGGATCGGGCAGGGTCATTGCAAATCCTGCGCGCTCTGCCAGCCGCGGAAGCACCAGGAAACTTAAAAGCAGAAACAGGAAATAAAGCGGCCAGATCCGTAATATCCTTCGCTTAAAAAAATTGCCGAGAGAAACCTGTTTTCTTTTCTCGTGCTCTTTAATACCAAGCCATGTAAGCAAAAAGGACGAGAGAATAAAAAAAACATCAATCGCCAACGGTAGTTGTTCATATACATAAAGCATCAGCCTTCCCGGCCAACTAGCTCCAAAGTCTGAATGCACTGCATGAAAAATGAAAATGGATAAAAAAGATATCCCTCTTATTGAATCAAGTTGAGGATAATAATTGGTTTTAGTCATTAGTTAAAAGAACAATGGTAACAGTTTTTATCGCATCAAATACATTTTACCATAACCATTATTGAAATATTTATCCGTATTATCATCCTTGGCTTTATACTTATCCAGCGACTTACCATTTAGATTGGTAATAACGCGGTAAAGGTAAACACCGTTGGCAACTTTCTGCCCATACTGATCACTACCATCCCATTTGAATTCCGTTATATTCCGGCCAATGTGCAATGGTCCTAGTTCTGCTTTAGTAATATCGCGGACAATCTTTCCTGTTATGGTAAGGATTTGTATACGCAGGTTTTGCGGCACTTCAGATCCGGTCAGTGTAAATACAAATGCTGTAGAAGTTGTGAACGGGTTCGGATAGTTGAGCATGTTTGAGATCATCGGTTTATTGATGACCTGGAAGACTACCCGGTACGCTACCTTACCTGCAGAGTTATCACTTCTATCCTTCCCTGTAATGATCAGTTCATATTCACCATCTTCAGGGAAATAGGGTTTGAAGTCAATACTGGCTGTATTCTGCGTGTTTGGGGCCTGGCCTGCAGCATGGAACTGAAGCGTATCATTGTTTGCAAATGTATAATCCCGTGTTGTGCCGCTTGGGTATTTTACTTGTATTGATACCAGGTTTGGATCGTCCAACGGCATCCACTTAGCTTCATCTTTGAGCTTGATAAGAATGGTTGGCTTCGCCGAAACAATATCACTATTCAGGATATGCACTCCATCAAAAGTTATATCCAGTAGAGGCTGAAGGCTATCAGGCCTTACATATATATTCCTGAATGCGTAGTTGTTGAAAAGATATTGCTCCGGTTGGTCCTTATCAGGATTGAAATTGATATAAAGAACGTTATCACCTGCAAAAGTTTTAGTATCAATCGGCACATTCAATTGAAGAACTTCGCCAGAGGAAAGAGGTTTCTGTTTAGGTACCGGTATAATGTTCTCAACATTATTTTTGTCTGTAACTGTCACTTTCACCCTCAGGCTGTCGAATGATGCTTTACTCACATTCTTAAACCCAATACCCACGTTCAATGGCTCACCTACATCTACTGTATCTTTTAAAGACAGAAATACATTGGAGGCTATGGCTCCTTCAGGAACAGGATCATAAGTGGCCATCCAGTAGCGCAACTGGAAAGGAGTGAAATGAACCGAATCAGTTGTTTTCATCCGGAACCGCAAATTGGGGTAAACAGCTGCATCAATGCCATCAAGCGGTACTGTATACTGATCTTCCGGAACAGAGATAAGCGTATCGACGCTGCCATCGGTCTTTACTCCTAACACCTTAATAACCGGATGATCGGAATCTGCCGGTTCCAGGGAATAACCATTCCACTTCAATGTTTCCCATCTTTTGGAAGGTCCGATAAGTTCCGATTCGATATATCCGAAAGAATAAGTTCCTTTTATCTCAAAAATCGCTTTGGGAATCTCAGTTGCATATTGTGCAATGTATTGTCTTATCGGGGTCGTCTCTCCTTTTTTTACCGCGAAAATAAAGGGGACAAAAGATGTCATGCTTGACAGGTTGGAAATACCCAGCGAAGCAATTTTATGGTAAAGAGAATTTCCCGAACCAAATGTTGTTGTATCACCCATCCATACAGATGGTAATATCGTTGCAGAATAACTGCTATTTGTAATAATTATATAATTGCCCTCAGGAATCAGGTCAATAAAATCCATGATCTTCTTTCTTGCTGCAGTAGTAGAAAGATCAAAAAGGAAAAAGCCAGGCTTTACAGTGCTGTTGATTGGTGTGGGAGCATAACTTCCATACATACCCGCACCTCCTGTATTCTGGTTGACCCACGGCTTGGTTGTTTTGCCATCAATTATATAAAACCGAAGAGATCTTGCATTTACAGCAAGAGGAGCATATAAGCCAGCCTGAACGCGGTCTCCATTTATGGTAAGGGCAAAATTGCTTGTTTCTCCTGCATTTGGATAAATACCTGTGGCAATATCTATATCGGAAACAGATTCTTTAAAATGAAATTTCCTGTCTTCAGTATATTCAATCCGGTCATAACTGTTTCTCAGGAATTGAAAATAATGCGCCTGTGAAAACCCGGGCTGACCGTTGGCAATGTATTGGAAAGAAGACGTATTCCATACCGGAGCCCCTGAAAGGTTTTGGGGTGAAACCCTCCAATAATAAACGGTGCTGTCTGTAAAATTGACAGCTGGTGAAAATTCAAAAACCCCGCCTGAAGAACTTGCTGTGCTGTAAATTTTAAAAGGGGAATCGAACGATTCTGTTGTATCTACCTCGGCCTGGTAAGTTCTTACCGGAGCGAAAGGATTGGCAGAAGATGCCACCAGCTTTATATTCTGTTCATTAACAATAGAGTAATTATATGGAGAAACCGGCCTTACATCATCTTCAATGATATACACATCTTTAGTAACGATATTGTTGGTTTCATATAATTCATCCACAGCATTATTCTCATCCAAGGTAACGATGATTTTATTCAACCCTTTATCTCTCGATGCAATGATTGGCAGCGTATAAGTAAGAGAGTCCATGTACTTTCTGAGCGTCACTGTATCCCTGCGGATAAGTTCCGTGGTCTGATCAGGGTAAGTTCTCTTCAGGGAAATAACAATTTTTTTATTGACAGACTTGCCCATGTTTACATACTGGGCTACTACTTTAAACTGGGTTTCGGATATTGGGATAAATGCAGGAGTTACTTTTACCATTGCAGCTTCTATCGCATAGTCTGGCTTTTCGAAGCTATAAGTTTTTACGGCAGGATCGCCATGCAATGTAAATTGCTCACACTGGAATCTTGCAAAGAAATCATCATAGGAAGCAAAGCTGATCATATTCTTAATTGCTTCATCCATTACTTCTCCAAGTGCACTTCCATATTTAAGCGTTGACAATGCCTGGTAAAAACGTGTGTTATATATATCCAGGTAATGAACAACACCCAAGTGGGTACTGGCAAGAAATGCTACTGCTCCACGTTGCGGAGCCAGAATATAGCTTTCTGAAATTGTTTCTTTGATCGCAAGCCGGGCTTCATTGTACAGGTAGAAATTACCTGCATTACATCCCATTACAATAAACACAGGGTATTTCCCTGCATTATCATAGGCTTGAGGGTTATCGAGATTAAACTCAAGAGTGGTAGCCGACGAGTGTCCGAAATAAGTGAGGATGCTTACGCCCTGCCTGAAAAGATTGCCTATTTGTGTAGCACTCACTTGTTGTACTGCGTCAGCAGAAGTTTTAGTGAATGTATGTACAACACCTCCGTAAGCTGTATCTTCTATAATCTTCTTATGGCCATTCAATGAATTCAGTAACAGGGTGGCAGTTTCTTCGTCACTCGCTCCTGTTACATGCAGCACATTCTTTTTCCAGCCTGCATCTGCAACAACTGAAGAAGACGTTTTCAATTCCAGCTCATGTGCTTTTAATTTTTCCAGGTAAGCTGTTATTTCATCTTTGGAAATAACAGATAGTCGGCCGATCGGTGTCAGGGGTACCGAACTGTTACCTTGCGCAGTCAACAAATTATCGGAAGCCGGATTACCGAATGTAGGCACCAATTGCAGCCGGGCCATGTTAGGATTACTTTCATTAGGCCTGAAAGATGTATAGACTACCGCTTTACCGATCAGCAGCACAAATCTTGGCTTCAGTGCATTTTTATCCCTTGCAGCTCTCACAAAATTCCGGATACTCAACGGGTGCATTTTTATCCCGAAACCATACTGATCAATCAACTGGTCAATGAGATATACTTTGGCCGTAAAGCTGCCCCCTGCAGCGGAACTTCTGTATTGGCGATAGTCATCCACCGGATCTCCGGCACCAGATGCACCAGTGAGAACGGCATTGGTAATGATCATATAATCGCCTTGATTTTGAGACGATGCATAATCAACAAAGTTGCGCTGCTCAAGAGCTGTTATTGCTTTGATATTGGAGGCCGCTTCGCTCACCAACACCAGTTTCCGGTCTACAGCAGAAGGCAATAAAGCTACTTTAATAAGAGAAGGGTTAGAAATGTCTACTGTATACCTGCGCCCATTGGTAAGATCATATAATACCGGAGCAGTCCCTCCAAAATTGAAACCTCCTATCTCCAGATAATTGCCAGCCGTATTTGCCGGTAATTCAAAAGGGAAGTTAACTGCATTGCCCAATTGGAATTTCCTCGGATACACCAGCTCTATTTTGGCCGTTATCATCCTGTCATTGGGAGTCACACCCAGGTTGGTAAGCTGAAAAGATGCACTATTGGAACTGATCATTGAAACAGGAAACGCTTTACCTGTTTTCAAGTATTCATAATAATCCATGGTCTGACCGAGAATAGAATCTCCATTCAGTCTTAATCTGAAGCTGCGTTGATTCATCGCATTGCCGGATAAGCTGATCCGCACTTCTGCTGAAGGGGCGCCTGCTCCGGTGTATACATTCAGATTGGTAAAATTCGTCGTTTCGGTTCCACCATTGGCAATATTACTTCCGGCATATCCTTCTCCATAATCGTACGAAGATGAATATACACTGGTAGTAATCACCAGTTCAGCCCTTCCGGGATTGAGAGTTGTTTTTTTGTAGCTGCCTTCCGTGTGTATAAAAAAAGGCTCGGCCGGAAGTGAATTGCCCGCCACATTATTAGCAGTATTGATCAATCGCAGATTACCACCGCCTGTATTTACCGTAAGGAAAAAAGCGGCTGTATCTGTTTGCAAACTCCACTTATCATTCAATTGATAATCCGGTTCACGGTACAGTGCATTATCCGGCTTACCATCATTCATTTCACCCCAGAATTCAATATAATCGGAAGCGCCGAGAGCGCCGTTCTGAACAGAAGTATAAAGAGGTATCTGTTTCCCATTTCTCCATAACTGGAAATCATCGGCATTGGTATTTTGCAGGTTAAGGGAAGTCAGTACAGGCTGTGAGATCCTGTACAGACCCGTAGCGCCCACTTTGAACTTATAATATGTTTTGGAATAATCTATCCACTCATTATTATAAGTTTGAGCGTTCGCTGCCAGTGATAAAAATGTTAACCAAACAAGTAAAATTCTCTTCATTGAAGGATGTTTATGTAGTGGTACGGTTATTTTTTCTTTTTCTTTTTATCATTATTAACCAGGTCAAGCCGCAAAGAAAACACATGGGTGAAAAGCGGGTTTGACTGATTGGCCAGGTTTGTAAAAGCATAATCTATTGTTACGCTCTGTATCTTAAAGCCAGCTCCTGCGCTGGGTTGATAGATCCATACTTTTTTCTGGTTCAGCGTATCGTCATCTGCCAGTGCCCGTTGGAAATTATTGATACCGGCGCGCAGGAAGAACACATTATTCATGTTGTATTCCAATCCCAGTTTCGGATCGGCACTTACCGGGTCAGCACTGATCAGCGTATTGCGTTTGCCATCGAATGTGAGGTCGATATTGGTTTCTGCAAGCAGGCTTGATTTACGTCCCAGCCTGAATTCACGGGCAATACCCAGTACCAGCCTGGGAGCGGTCATTTCAGTTGATTTAACAGGTATCTCGTTGTTGGTAAGATAGAGTGCTTCTTTTTCCCGTTCGGTAAAGTTGAAAGTCCAGGCGTTGAACGTGGTAGTGATATCGCGTCCTGTGATACCAAACCTCCATTTGCCCTGTTGAATTTGCAGACCTGCATCAATCCCAAAGCCCCAGGCTTTGGCAAACTTGCCTACATTCCGGTGAATCACTTTGGCATTGATACCGAATTGCACTTTCTTTTTTTCCGTGTCTTTCAGGCGTTGGGCGAAAGAAAGCAGGAAGGCATAATCAGCTGAAGAGAATGCCTGAATATTGTTGTAGTTAATGGAACCATCGGGCTCTACCAGGAACAGAGTGTTCATGATATCATCTACGGCAAAACGAAGCCCGGTGATAGCAAAAGTTCTTTTATTATTCGCCGATGGAAAAGCAACGCTTGCAAAATCGTATTTACCAATGCCGGCAAAATACTCGGCGTGCATGAGGTTGATCTGGGGTTGATCTTTTACTCCAACCAATCCTGCGGGGTTCCAGTAGCCGGCTGTTCCATCAGTGACGGAAGCGATCTGGGCACTGCCCATAGCCAATCCACGGGCGCCTGCGCCGATATTCAGGAATTCATTTGAATACTTACGGAACTGGGCGGTTGCAGCAAAAGAAAGGGATAGCGCAAACAGGGTCACGACGTATTGGCGGCACGATTTCATCAGGATAGTTTTCAAATAAGCAATTAATAAAGCTGCGTTTCTTACAGGGTAAACCGCCTGTAAAAATAGGACTTCACCCCCGAAAATCATAGCCGGAAGGTGGAAATCCTGAATGCTGAAAACGAGGGAATTAGAAAAATATTGCTTTTCAACCCAAGCTTCCCCGTTCTGGCTTAATTTTGCCCTCCCAATCGCATTGTAAACCAATGAGGCCTAAGACAGTATTGGATATACCCGTTTTCGGCCCAAACTCAGGAAGCAAAAAATTAACACCGGATGAATTTCATAGAAGAATTACGTTGGAGAGGTATGATACAGGACATCATGCCAGGCACAGAAGAGCAGTTAAAGAAAGAAATGACCACGGGCTATATCGGCTTTGACCCCACTGCGGAGAGCCTGCATATCGGCAGCCTGGTTCCCATCCTGCTGCTGGTGCACCTGCAAAATGCCGGTCATAAACCCATCGCCCTGATAGGCGGCGCCACTGGCATGGTGGGCGACCCCAGCGGAAAAAGCGAAGAACGAAACCTGTTGGATGAAGCGACCCTGGACCGCAATATCGCCGGGGTGAAAAGCCAGTTGGAGAAATTCCTTGATTTTGACCCGGCCAAACCCAATGCAGCTGAAATGGCCAATAACTACGATTGGTTTAAAAACATTTCCTTTATCGAATTCCTGCGCGATACCGGCAAGCATATCACGGTCAACTACATGATGTCTAAAGACAGTGTGAAAAGACGTTTTGATGAAGGTTCCGGTATCAGTTACACTGAGTTTGCTTACCAGCTGATGCAGGGCTACGATTTCTATTGGTTTTATGAAAACAAAAACTGCAAGCTCCAGATGGGCGGCAGCGACCAATGGGGGAATATCACCACAGGCACTGAACTGATCCGCCGGAAAGCCGGTGGAGAAGCATTTGCTTTTACCTGTCCGCTGATCAAGAAAGCAGATGGCACCAAATTTGGGAAAACAGAAAGCGGGAATGTATGGCTTGACCTTAACCGCACTTCCTCTTACCAGTTCTACCAGTTTTGGCTGAATGCTACTGATGCAGATGCCACTGGCTGGATCAGGATATTCACTTTCCTTGGAAAAGAAGAAATTGACCAGCTTATTGCTGAACACAGCAAAGATCCCGGGCAGCGGCTATTGCAAAAGAAACTGGCTGAAGAAGTGACCAGCTTTGTACATGGAAAAGAAGAATACCAGAAAGCGCTTGACACAACAGAAAAACTATTTGCCAATACACAGGCCCCTGCGGAAAGCTTAAGCATTGAAGACCTGGAAGGAATGGAAGGTGTGGTAAAATCAGATTTCTCCAAAGAAAAAATAACAGCAGGCGTTGATGTGGTATCATTTCTTGCAGAAACAGGTATCTTTCCCAGTAAAGGAGAAGCAAGAAAAACAGTGCAGGGTGGCGGAGTAAGTATTAACAGGAAAAAGATAGAAGGGATACAATCAGTGATTGATCATTCTTTACTGCTTCATGATACTTACATACTCGTTCAAAAAGGGAAGAAAAATTATTTTCTTGTAAAAGCAGTTTGATATTGAAAGTATATTTTATCAGTGGACTTGGCGCAGACAGACGCGTGTTTTCCTTCCTGGACCTTTCCTTCTGCGAACCTGTTTTCATTGATTGGATAAACCCTGAACCGGGAGAAACCCTTCCTGCCTATGCATTGAGATTGCGTGCACTCATTCCTGAAGAATCACCTGTTGTTGTTGGATTATCTTTAGGAGGAATGATGGCAGCTGAAATGGCCAAGGCAGACACCGGAGTAAAAGCAATACTGATCTCCAGTAATAAAACCA
>CBHEUU010000132.1:0-9155 GCA_965990355.1 uncultured Chitinophagaceae bacterium | reverse complement strand
GTACATACCTGCACTTCTGCCAAACTGCATGTCGCTTATATTAGTCCCGATCATGATGGAACGGCTGAGATCAATATCCGGGAAATCTTTTTTAGCCTGCAGGGCCATACCGGGATTTGGCTTGCGTTGAAAATCGTTGTTGTGAATGGAAGTGGCGTAATAAACAGCATCGATGCTGCCTCCGGCTTTTTTCACTGCATTGATCATTTTTTGATGAATCACGGAAAGCATTTCTTCCGTCATCAATCCACGGCCTACGCCACGTTGGTTGGTGGCAACAATAGTGTGGCGGAAAGTCCGGGACAGTTTTTTGAACAGGGCCGGGGCACCTTTCATGAAGACGAATTCTTCCGGGCCAAAAATATAACTGCCGGGTTTGTCTTCATTGATCACTCCATCGCGATCAAGAAAAATCGACCAGCTTTCATCAATTGAATCAAGCTGGAGGGGACGGGTCTGCAAATCAGACTGGGCTTTGTTGTAATCTTCGGGAATGCCGATATCAATAAAGTATCCATCCTGGGCCTGTGCTGATAAGGTCTTTTGCTCTACCTGTTTTTCCAGATAATCTTTTTCAAAAGAAAATTTCAGCGGGTATGCATGTGCAAGAAAGCGTTCAACATTTAAAAGATAAGCTCCGCCATTGATCAGTCCAGTGCGGTAAAATTGTTTTTCCCTGAAACTTTCTACTCTTCCCTTTTTATTTATTTCCACCATTCCATACCGGTCAAAATCTTTCATTGGTTTTAAGGCAAGCGTGCAATCTGCATCCTGCGCTTTATGAAAAGAAGCCAGTTCTGCAAGGTTTATTTTGAAAAGGGTGTCCCCATTGGTGACCAGCACTTGTTTTTCGCTGGCATGTCGGCATGACAACTGGATGGCGCCTCCTGTGCCCAAAGGTTCTGTTTCGATCACGCATTGATAGTTCAGCGTGGGGAAATCATCTTTCAGGTATTGCTCGATCACTTCATGTTTATATCCTAGGGAAAAAATAAAAGAAGTGATACCCTGCCTGCGCAGCGAATTGATCACATGATAAAGAAAGGGACGGCCCGCTACCGGGGCCATACATTTAGGCAGATCTGGTACTGCTTCACGGAGACGGGTGCCAAGGCCACCGGCGAGAACGATTGCTTGCTTGATCATAAGGATTCTGATAGGGCCTGTTTAAATCAATCTGGCCGCTGCAAATATCGGCACCAATTGTTAATTAACATAAATTCATAATACCTAAGGAATAGCTTCTTTTTTAGATTCTTTCCCACAAGCGGATAATATGCCGGTGATGTAGCCAATGCTGCAAAGGATTGCCTGCAATTAATGACAAAGTAGGAATAAAAGCAGTAAATTAGGAAAGCCTATAAACCGGCTTCCGCAAAAGATTATTGCTCCTTATCTGAATTCTCCGTGATGGCAAAGCGTTTTTTACATATCGCTTTTTTGTGTGTATTAGTATCAGGACTTTCTGCAGTACAAGCTCAAAAAGTAAATATCGACAGCTTGCGCAGGATTATTGCCACCACAAACAATTCTCAACAAAAAGTGACGGCGCTATGTACCTATGCCACCGAGATCTGGGGCGAAAAAAATGATTCAGCTCTTTTATTAGCCAGGCAGGCATTAGGCATCAGCCAGAAAAATGGTTTCACCCACGGAATAGGGATAGCCAATAATGCGCTTGGCATGTGTTGGAATATAAAGAACAAAGACAGTTCATTATATTATTTCAAACAGGCTGTGTTCTATTGTGTGCAGGCTAATGAGAGCCATCTGTGGATGGTGCGGTCTCATAATAATCTTATCCATGCTTACCTGGAATTTGCCCGGTATGATTCGGCATTGCAAACCGGAAGAAAAGCTGTTTCAATAATCAATACCTGGCCTGGTGGAGGAGATGAAAAGGATGAACAGATGATGAACCTGTATGCAGCCCTGGGCCGGACGCATTATTATGTCAGCAATTACGACAGCAGCGCTGCTTATTTTTTAAAAGCAATAACAGTAGCTGAAAGGCAGCGGAACTACTATATGCTCGCTTCTTACTACCAGGCAATGGGTATGATCAATTCTGCCAATAAGGAATTTGATAAAGCCATTGAGTGGGGAAAAAAATCCGTTGCAGCGTGCAAACAGGATAAGGATTCGGCTTTCCTGATATTGACCTATTCCAGCATTGGCAGCTTTTATGAAAAGTTGAACAACTATGAACAGGCAAGAAAATATGTCGACAGCAGTATCACTCTTGCCTATGCTTTTGACAGCACCCGGCTGAGAAGTATCAGCTATATGGTGTTGGGTAATATTGAAACGCATAATAAGAACTACAGTAAAGCGCTGGAGTATTATCAAAAAGGACTGGCTATTGAAAACCGTAAGAGTGGCAATGCGTCTTCCCGTTCATCCTTTCAAAGAAAGTTTGCAAGCCTTTATTTACTGCTCGATAATCTGCCGCAGGCAGAAAAAGAATATACACAATTAATAGAGTCTGCCGGAGCTGATAATGAACTTAAGGCTGATGCCTATATGGGTTTGTCGGAAGTGTATAAGAAGCAGGAAAACTACATGCAGGCATACAATGCCCTTTTGGAAGCTAAAAAACTGTACGATGAAATTTTTAATAAGCAGAAAAATAAAACCCTGCAAGACCTGAACATTAAATATGAAACAGAAAGCAAGGAAAGAAAACTACTGTTGCTTGAAAACGAAAAATTGCAGCAGCAACAGGAAATAGCCTTACAGCAAGCTATTTACAGCCGCCAGAAAAGCCGGCTTATACTGGCTATTTTTGCTGTGCTGGCCATTGCCATTATACTTGCCTTATATTATAACCGCCGGCAATTAAAACACAGGGCTTCAAGCCAGCAGGCATTGATGCAGGAGCGTCTTCGTATCAGCCGGGAACTGCATGATGAAGTGGGTGCTACGTTAAGCGGTGTGGTCATGTACAGTCATTTTACAAGAGATCAGGTAAGGGCTTCCAATATCAGCAGTGTGGAGAATTCACTTAACATCATGCAGCAATCTTCCGAGGAAATGGTGCAGAAGCTCAACGAGATCGTATGGTTGGTAAATCCTGAAAAAGACACGTTGCAAAAGCTGGTGCAGCGGCTCGAAGAGTATGCCCACAAGATAGCTGCCGCCAGGGGAATGAAAGTGCAATTCCAGGTACCGGCGGTTTTGCCCGAAAGAGGTATAGACTTTGAACGCCGCAGGAATATTTATTTTATCTGCAAAGAAGCCATCAACAATGCCATCAAATACAGCGGGGGCAGCCAGCTTACTTTTAATATCCGGATCATAGCTGAAATGCTGGTAATAGTCATAACAGATAATGGTACGGGCTTTAATGCCCTGCAGGAATATACCGGGAACGGATTGGTGAATATGCAAAAAAGAGCCGAGGAAATTAATGGCCGTTTTTTAATACGGTCTTCAGAGAAGGCAGGCACCAGCATTTCTCTTGAATGTGCAATTAAGTAATAAACTTAATAATGGATCATAAACTGATCATACGGTTCCTTGCGCCAGGCCAGATGCCGTGTAGCAGGTGAGATATAAAAGAACGGAGAAAAAGTATACACCTGGATGGTTCTTTTATCAGGTAAAAATTCAAGTATCCGCAGCCAGCCATCGCCTCCATTGCCATGCCATCCACCACCTTCCCGCTGTGCATTGAACACTACCTGGTGTATTTCTTTTTTAGCAGTATTCGTATCGAGGCGATAACCCACCTGGTCCCTGTGTTCATCACTATTGCCTATATGACCACTGAAAACGAAACGGATATTGGATGCCGGTTGAACCAGCTCTTTATAGATTGTTTCACCATAATTCGCATCAGTCACTGCATAATTTTCTTTCTCTATTCTTTTACCGGTTGAATTGAGATAGCTATGAGTGATCACTATGGCTATATGCTGCTTGTAAGCAGGCCGTGCTGCCACTTCTTTTGTCCAGGCAAGTATTGCTTTACGGGGAGCAAACTCCAGGGAAAAGAACAGGAAAGACTGACCTGCGGGTGATTTCCATTCGTAACAGGCATTCTCCAGTGTTTTGGCACCTTCTGCATTAGGTGCCATTTCCACCAGTAATGATTGGGTGAGCGGGTTGCCTTGCGGCGGGAAATAACTGTTGAATTGTGAATACCTGTTCTCTGCGCTTTTAATTCCGTAATCATGATTACCGGTACATAGTATATAAGGAAGAATACCATTTAGTTTATTGAAAGCATTCGACACAGACCGCCATTGTTCCAGGCTGGTTTGATCGCCATTGATACTATCCGGTTGCAGGATATTGTTCTGTTCCACCAGGTCGCCGGTGCAGAACACGAGTTGTATGTTGAGTTTTTGACGCTGGTCTTTTATCCATTGGATCATGGTTTCGAAAAGAGGCTGATTGCGCCCGAACTTCTGGTAGGTTTGCGGATCCGGCAGCCATATCCAGGTGTATGAGCCAGGTGTGGATAGCTTCGGTGCCTGCACCGCTTGCTGCGCCTGTGTCAGTGTGGTATAACCTGTAAGAAGAAAGATGATGATGAATCTGTTCAGCATGTAATATATTTTATTGTGCATTTTGCTGGTCAAAGACAGCGAGGAAGGGAAGATAGTTATCTACAAGGAATCCTTCATATCCCCAGCATTCTCCGGTCCATGTTTTCCAATCGCGGGTCATTTCGCTGCCGGCGCAACGTCCCTGGAAATGATTTTGCGTATAGCTGTTCAGCATGGGAAAGAGAATGGCTTCCGCTTCCTGGCGCATGCCCAGTTTAAACAATGCATGAATGGTAAAGTAAGCATAGCAGCCTGTAGCGCCTCCGTTTTCATATACCTGGAAACGTTGGTATCCCCAGCGTGGATCGTGGTGTGTATAATCTGCATCGGCAATAGGAATTAAATTGCCCGGCAATCCCAGGTCGAATTGTGTGTAGCCCACCTCTTTCATTTTTTGCAACAAGGCCTGCATTATTTTTTTGCCTGTTGCTTCATCTATCAGCCCGTATGTAATGGCCATGCTATTCACAAACAAAAAATAATAATCATGCAATTGTCCATCCTTACTGCGCCAGCCGCCCAGTACGCCGGTGGAGGGATTAAAAAATGCAGGGTAAAAGGCCGACTTTAATTTTGCAGCAAAAGCGGTAAAGAATTCTTCATCGGCTTTATTGTTGAGTTGAGCAGCCACTTCTGATAAAAGTGTGCAGGCGCGATAGGCGAGAATATTTGAATAAGCATCATCGTGACCGAAGCCAATCGTGTCCCACCAATTGGCCGGCCGTTTAAAAGTGCCGGTCCAGCTACCGGCATCGCCGGAATAACCGTATTCAATAAGACCATCTTTATTCCTGTCTGTAGCGATCATATCCATTGCCCATGTCTTAATTCCTTCATAATGCCGGGCGGCCCATGTTTTATCTTTCGTATCCAGTATATAATAGCAGGCACTCATGATCAAAGAAGGAGCGCTATCAGCCGAATTGTATTCGCTGTTCCAGCCATAGCCGCCTTTATAGCCTACCTGTCCGTAGGCCTTCATACCGGTAAGATATTGTTCAAGGGTTCCTCTCAGCAGGTCCATTGCGGTTAGTTTATCAGTAAGCGCTGGCGTTTTGCGGGCCATTTCTGCATAAAGGAACACGGTGAAAGCGCAGGCATCACTGGCGCTATTATTGGCCAGTGAACGGATGCGTGGATTCAGTTGAAAGATATTGATATAGTTTTTACGGAACCCATCAAAGCGTGCATCCTGCCGTATACCCTGCAGATCGGGATAAATAGTTACCGATTCAAAACGATAAGTGATACGGGGATGATCAGCAGATGCTCCTGGAAGCGAAAGCTTAACATAAGGTTCGCCTTTTTCATCAGGCCCGTGAAAGCGATATGCATCATACTTTAAAGTAACATCCGGTTGATTGCAATGTATACGGAAGGTACCCATGCCGGGTAGGTGCAGCACACAGGGAAATTGTATTTGCTGCTGATCCGGCATCGTGCCGAGCACTGTACAATGATTTGACTTCTGGGAAAAAGAAAGATCGAATGCTGCTACAGGTGTTCCTTCTTTCCAGGCAGTGTGTATCGCAAAACTCTTTTTAGCACATTGTATTTCCCAGGCTGGCACTGCTTTATGATCGGCATTGGTATAATAACTGATGCTACTGCCTCTGATCTTGCTGCTGTAGGTAATAGCATTTGCCATCTGCTGTTTTAGTACAGGGTTATTTTCCAATTGACCTTTTCCCAAACTGTCTGTTGAAAAAAAGAGCAGTTGCGGTGCTGAAGCAGACAGTTCCAGTTTAATGAATGGAGATATATAAGCGAAATGATTTTCATAGGTACGGAACCATTTGGCAGGGCCCATAAGAGCCAGTCCTGCAAAGGATGATTGTTTAATAAAAGACCGTCTTGAATGCATGGCAAGAAAAAGTTTTATAAAATAAAGTGTTATTGATAATCCGGTGTCCAGATGCGGCCTTTATACCAGGCAGCTCCGTTTCTATGTCCTGATGATTGATAAACGCCGGTTGGTGAATAAAAATCAACATAAGAAGTGGTCCATCCATTAAGCCTACTGGGCTCTGAAGGTACAGGTGTTTTTTTGGCGTCAGGCCTTGTTAATACCACTGTTCCGGATGGTTGATTGCTGATGGCTTTTACAAAAGTACGGTTGCCAATATTGTTCGGTGCCAGTTGAAAAATTTTGGTTGTTTTATCATAGATATAAACTTCTGCATTGGTGCTTACCCAGAGTTTATTTACATCTCCTGTATAGGGTTGCACATCATGTCCCCAGGGAGTGGGTAGAAATGACTGGCGGTCCGTATCTTCTTCTATATGTGGCGCGGCTGCTGTGCCGGTAATAATAAGTGCAGTAAGTATATGCTTCAACGTTACAGCATCCTGCCCCGTTACCCATAGCCGGTTGTAGGTAGGATCCCAAAGCACGGCATGCGCAGATTTTAAGTTGAAAGAATCATGATTGGTTGACCAGGTGCCTTGCGATGAAGTATACACCCGCACAAAATTACCGTCCGAAGCTGCAATGGCCACATTGCCATTGGGCAGCAGTTCTATGGAATGCGGATTGGTAGCAGCGCCCAGGTTGATAGCCCATTTCTTCCCTGTAAGTGATGGATAAGGAATGATGGCACAGAAACCATAAGAGTCAGTTACCAGCAATTGCTGTCCGCCAAAGAATGTACTGTTCCGGAGCCTGGCATCTGAAGGCAATCCCCATCCATTGGTAGGATTGGTAAAACCATTCGAACCATTAGGATACCAGGAATGCTTAAGCGCGGCGCTGGTGTTCCAGTCGGTAACAGCCGGATCATAGATCTCTATTTTTTTAGAAGCCTGGTTGGTTGTTACTATCCAGCAACAGTTGGCTGCTACCAATTGGCTGGCAGCAGTTGCATTGGTTGATTGTACAGGCTTATTGCCAGTTACATTGTTGATTTCCTGTTTGCAGGCTGTGTAAATACCTGCAAACAGGAGTGTGGTAATGAGCAGTATTAGTTGTTTCATTGTTTGTTGGTTTATTGATAGTGTACATTAATGGGGCGTGCTTTGTAAAAGCAGGAGCCAGCTGCCACACGGGTTGTGTACAGTGAACCGGAAGGCGCGTAAAAATCTACGGTGCTGGTAGCCCAGCCATTGAGGCCACAGCTTACGGCAGGTGTAGGTGATTTATTGGCATCAGCTCTTGTTTGCACCAGCAGACCACCGGCTGCCACATTACCAACTGCTTTAACGAAAGAGCGATTGGAACCACCGGGTGCAACTACAAATGATTTGGTCTTTTTATTATACACATATACGCCTCCGTTAGTGCTAACCCATAAGCGGTCCACATCGCCATAATAAGGTGCTACATCATGCCCCCAGGTGCTGGGCAACACAGTTCTGTAGGCTGTTGCTTCTTTTAATTCAGGTGCTGCTGCTGTACCATTTATTTCCAGTGCAGTAAGTATATGTGCTGCTGTTACAGGATCCTGACCTGTTACCCATAGCAGGTTATAGGCAGGGTCCCATAAGGCTGCATGTGAAGCATTCAGATCATATTGCACATACGAAGAATTATTGGATCCCTGTGAAGAACAATACACCCTGACCCAGTTGCCGTCTGAAGCTGCCAGTGCTACATTACCATTGGGCAAGATCTCTGCAGCATGCAGGTTGCCATCTATGGGAAGTGACCACTTTCTTATTGCGCCTGGCCAGGTGATAATGGCAGCCATCTTCGTATCGGTGAGCGACATGAAAGTTTCATCGTTCCAGGCTTTAACCTGGCGCACACGGATATCCGATCCGCCTCCAAACGAATTGCTCTCTGCTGTGCTGAAACCATTGGCAACAGCAGGTTTCCAACTCCATTTCCTGGCTTCTGGTTTATTCCAATCTGTTACAGCTGCATCATATACTTCTATGCTTTTGGTTGAATTATTGGTGGCAATGATCATTCCTTTAAGTGTATCCTCCGTTGGACCCGGTGGATTCGGCGGAGGAGTTACAGAACCCTGTCCGCCTTTTTTACCACAGGCAATAGTCATCAATACCGGCAGGCATATCCATATTATTTTTCGGATCATACTATATCAGATTTTAATAACCGGGATTTTGATCTAAAAGGGAATTCAGTTCTCTTTCCGTATATGGAATGGGGAACAGGGTGCTGTTGTTCGTTACATTATAAGAGTTGGCCGGCAGGTAACTGAACTGTGCTTTTATGGCAACACCAAAAGCATTCATCACCGTTACCGCATTACCCGTACGTACAAGATCAATCCATCGTTTATTTTCAAATGCCAGTTCCACTCTTCTTTCATGCAGTATGATGCTGCGCAATGCTGCCTGATCGGTAGTGGCAACAGGTGAAACGCCTGCTCCGAATGCTCTATCCCTGACTTTGTTTAATAAAGGGAGTGCTTCTGCTGATTTGTTTTGTTCATTCAATACCTCTGCCAGCAGCAGCAACACTTCTGCGTAGCGGTATACCGGCCAGTTATTATTTGTCTGATTAGGTAAAGTGTGGGGATGCAGGAATTTCCTGGGGAAAGGCCTGCCTATTTTACCTGCAGGCGGAGTGTAACCAATAATACTTTTTACAGATGCGCCTGCTGTATTAGAAGAGGGGACGAAATCATTGGATGAATT
>CBHEUU010000131.1:0-9206 GCA_965990355.1 uncultured Chitinophagaceae bacterium | reverse complement strand
TGAACCACGTTGTTTGTCACACTCAGCCAGTGCAGCATCTACATTGCGGTTAGCAAGGTGATATTGTACTTTACGAACGAAATCAGAAATAGAACCATTACCCAGCGCTTTGCTGATAGTCAGGAACCTTTCAATTGAGAACACAATTACCATTAACAGCATACCGATCAGCAGGGGAACGATGATACCACCTTCATAGATCCTGTGCAATGCATCTTTAGGGTTTTTATGCTCGGGCCAGAACCATCCTTCAGTTGCAGGATTATTAAATCCGCTCGCTGCGCCGAGAACAAAACGCCAGATTAAATAACCGGCTACAATACAAACGATAGGTGCAATCCATGAAATAGCATTGCCGCTTTTTTTAGGTTGAACAGAAGTAGCCTTAACCGATGCGGTGGCAGTTGGTTTAGTCTCAGCCATGATCTTAATTTTTAGTGTTTTTAAATGTTAAATGAGCCTTAGTTTAAGGCTACAATTCTACTGAAAAAGTTTATACAAAAATCTCCCTCGCAATGATTTTTTCAAAGCAGGGGGGTCAAGGTAAGGAATTTTTTAACTGAATGACAGGTTCTTGTGAAGAAATTAATGGCATAACATTCTTATAATATTCAATAGTCATTTGTTTATTCATACCGTAATGCCTCAATAGGATTCAATCTTCCCGCTTTCAATGCCGGGTACAATCCTGCTACCAATCCTACAAGACTACAGATGATAATGCCCATGAATACCCAATCCCACGGAACCACAAAACCTGTATTTAATACCAATGAAAACAAATTACCAACGATTACCCCCAATACGATGCCGAATAAGGCCCCCATTACACTAATAATAATTGCTTCCAGCAAAAATTGCCTTCTCACCATCTTGCTCTTTCCCCCTATCGCTTTCACCAACCCCACCTCCTTCGTCCTTTCAGAAACAGATACCAGCATAATATTCATCAGCCCGATAGCTGCGCCAATCAGGGTTATAAAACCTATTACTGTTGCAGAAATGGTAAGAAAGCCCAGGCTGTTCATCGCCGTTTCAGCTATGCTGTCACTTCTTTCCAGTACAAAATTATTTTCTTCTGTTGTGGTCAGTTTCCGGATAGGACGGAATGCTGCTTCCGCTTCTCCCATCGCTATATTCACCTGCCGGATATCATTCGTCATTACGGCTACAACGTAGGAGTTAGACGACGGAAATACTCTATCCATGCTGGTATAACTCGTAATTATTACATTATCCCTGCTAAATCCCATAGAAGATCCCCGGCTGGCCATTATTCCCAATACCCGGTAAGGAATATTATTCACCCGGATCGTCGAATTAGGTGCGGCGTCGATCCTTTCTTCACCAAATAATTTTTTTGCTACATCATATCCCAGCATGCAAACGTTGGCGCCCGATTGCACTTCTGCATGATTGATATTCCTTCCGGCGGCCATGGTGAATCCATTCAACAATAAATAATTTTCATCGCCTCCCATCAACGTAAGATTGGGACTTGTTTTCTTTTCCTCATAGGAAGCAATTGCATTCCTGTTGCCAAAAATAGATATGCTGGTAATAGCTGGAAAATGATACGTGTTTACAAAAAGCTCAGCTTCTTTCTTATCAATTTTCCTTCCAAGATTTGATTTTTTTTCTTTCCGGTTTGTTTTCTTCGACAGCTTCACATCATTGCCTCCGTTGCCAAAGCGGATATTCCTTTCTTTAAAGCGAACAGTAAAAGCATTCGCTCCCATCGTGGAAAAACTTTCGGAAAATTTCTGGTTCATTGCTTTGATAGCGGTAATAATACCAATCAATGCCATAATGCCAAAAGCAATGATAGCAACAGTCAATCCCGTCCGTAACCGGTTATTACGAACAGTGCGGAATGCCAGCGAAAAAACGTCGTAGAAATTCATGTAAAGGGCTTGCCCGAAATTAATGAAGAAAAACGATCAGGAAAGAACAATTTCCCGCAGAATAATAATTAACAAAAAGGGTAGACTGGCGTAGGTTTTATCCCACAAAGACGACAAAGAGCACAAAGAATAAAGGGAATATGTACTATTTAAAGAGTGGGAGTGAGCTATTACATATGACGCTCAAACACATAAGAAATTCCTTTGTGTTCTTTGTCGTCTTTGTGGGACAACCTACGCCAGATCTCATACAACTTTGTTAGAAATACAACCAGTAAATCAATAAGTTAGGGAAAGTTCCCAGCAAAATGACCAGCGCAGCCAATCCCACCAGCGACCATTTAAAGCCACCCGAAACCGCCACCGTTGCATTGCCTTCTTTAAAATACATGGCCTGGATAACCCGGAAATAATAATAAACGCTCACAGCAGCCATCACCACTGCAAAAATGACCAGCCAAAGACCACTTCCTGTGGTGATCACGGCTTTCAGCATAAGGAACTTTGCAAGAAAACCTGCTGTCAGCGGAATGCCCGCCAGCGATAAAAGAAAAATAGCCATTGCAGCAGCAATCACCGGTTGTTGTTTCGCAAAGCCATTAAAGCCCTCAAATGTATAATCGTTGAGTTTATTCAATACAGCAAAAATGCCGATCGTAGCAAAGCTGTATGCCGCTGCATATAATAAGATACCTTCTTTGGCAGACACATTCATTGCATAAAGACCCAGCAACATAAAGCCGGCCTGGGCGATACTGGAATATGCCAGCATCCTTTTTACACTCTGCTGGAATACCGCAGTGATATTACCGATGAATAAAGTGATAGCAGCAATAATAGCGATCCATACCTGCCATTTCAACTGGAACATACCAAAGGTTTCGTCAAACAAACGGATGAAACCGATGAACACAGCCGCTTTCACAATAGTGGCCATGAAAGAAGTAAACACAGTTGGCGCGCCATCATATACATCGGGCGTCCAGAAATGGAATGGTGCTGCAGAAACTTTAAACGACATGGAGAAAAGCAACAGCAGCATACCTGCTACAGGCAGTACCGCCGGAGCTTCAATTGCCAGCTTCATACGCGCCACATCAAATGTGCCGGAAGCTCCATAGATCAGCGCAATACCCATCAGCATAAGGCCGGTGGAAAAAGCACCCATCAGGAAGTATTTCAGCGAAGCCTCATTGCTTTTGAGGTTTCTTTTATCACTGCCTGTAAGAATATAAAGCGGAATGGAAATGATCTCAATTCCCAGGAACAATATCAGCAATGATTTAAAGGAAGCTACCAGGATGATACCGCAGGTGATAAAAAAGATCAGTGCAAAATATTCTCCATAATCTGCTCCCACTTTTTCCATGTCTTTGGCAGACAGGATAAAATAGACCAGCGTAGCAAACAAAGCGATGGAAATAAACAGCAGGGCAAACCGATCGAAATACATCATGCCCGATACATCAATTTTAAAAAAAGAAATGCCGCGTGATTCCAGGATGTTGGCAAGCAGCAAAACGGCAAAGCCGGTAATGGCTATGCCACGTACAGCACTTTTTTGCTTTAGCAAAATGCTGCTGAACATCATAACCACGCCTAAAACTGCCGATAATATTAATGCGTTCATACCTTTCTCTTACTTCTTTAACAGATGATGCACATCTGATATTTTTAAAATCGAATCGCTAATGTCGTTTGTGAGGTCAAGCATTGGTTTAGGATACACGCCCATCCAGAAAATCAGTATCACAATGGCACCTAAAGCCAGTTTTTCATTCAGGCTGATATCTTTTGCCTTTGACGTTAATGTAACCGCTTCACCATAAAATATCTTGCGGATCATATTCAGCGTATATACCGCTCCAAGGATAATGCACACACCAGCCAGTACGGTAAATAATATGTTATACTTGGTAACAGTAGACGTGAATATACCGGTAAACATCAGGAACTCGCCCACAAAAGCATTGGTAAGCGGCAATGCAATATTGGCCAGTGCAATGATCACAAAGAAAATGGCCATAGCCGGTGCCTGCTGTGCAAGCCCGCCAAGTTCAGATAATTTTCGGGTACCAAACTGGCGCTCGATCAGCTCCACCATGATCCACAACCCGATAATGTTCACACCGTGGTTGAACATCTGGATCATCACGCCCTGGAAACCTGTTTTATCTTCTGAAAAAATAGTCAGGCACATTAAACCGATGTGTGCAATGGATGAATATGCGATCAAACGCTTGATATCATCCTGGCGGATGGCGATCAATGATGCATAGATCATTCCTATGATAGCCAGCCGGGAAACAGTATCGCCATAAGAATAAGAAGCGATCGGCAGCACGGGCAGCAACCAGCGAAGCAAGCCCAGTACACCCATTTTCACCATGATACCACTCAACACCATGGTAGTGGCGGTTGGTGATTGTTCATACGTATCAGGCTGCCAGGTATGAAAAGGAAAGATCGGCATCTTGATCGCAAAAGCGATAAAGAATAACCAGAACAGCCAGTTCTGCGAACCATGAGGTAATGCTGCTTTATAAAAAGAACTGATGGCAAATGACTGGTCGGTTGTATATGAATACACATACAGGATACCGATCAGCATCAGCACAGAACCAAGAAATGTATAGACAAAGAATTTGAAAGTAACCTGTATCCTTCTTTCACCACCCCATTGAGAGCAAAGAAAGTAAACGGGAATTAAAGCAAGCTCCCAGAAGAAATAAAACAGGAGGGCATCCATTGCAAGAAACACACCCATCAAACCTGTTTGCGCCAATAACATCAGGGCGAAAAAACTATGTGCTTTTTTATAGGAAGAATTCCAGGTAGACAGGAAGATAATAGGGTAAGCTACTGCTGTTAAAAGACAAAGTACCTGCCCCATTCCATCAAGACCTACAGCAAAGCTGCTGCCCAATCCCTGCATCCATTCATATTCATGGGAAAGATATTTTGCATCTTTGAACACGGTCAATCCCAGAATAGAAACCGCCAGTGTCAACAATGATGAAAAAAGGGCCCATGAACGCACCGCTTTTTCATTCCTGAAAAAGAAAGCCGCCAACCCGGTCAACAGCGGAATCAATATCAATAAAACTGCAATCATAATTCCTGTCCCCTGCCAGGCAGGGTTTCTGTTTAATTAGTTATTCTTTATTATTTCCGAAGGAAAAATTGTACTACAAAAATCAATAACATGCTCAGCACCATCAGCAGCACATAACTTCCCACCTGCCCGCTTTGCAATAGGCGCAACTGGCGGCTTCCATAGTTCACCAGTCTTCCTACACCGTTTACAAGTCCGTCGATCACGGGTTTCTCCAGCATATTATCAAGGAAACCTCCCAGCTTATGCAATGGTTTTACAACAGCTGCATCATACAGCTCATCCACATACCATTTGTTGGCCAGCACTTTTCCAAAACCTGTTGCTTCTTCTGTATCTGGTTTTTTGCTGAATCTTGTCCAGGCAAATATTACCACGATCAGGATCAGCGCTGTTGAAACGCCAGTCAGCATCCATTCAGTTGAATGAGATACTTCATGTGCTTCCAGGTGCGGTTGTGATGCCGCGAATATGGGTTGTAAAAATGTGTTGAGTGAATGTGCACCATGCGCAATAAATTCCGGAACACCTACATAACCACCGATCACAGAAAGGATGGCCAGTATGACAAGCGGAATCGTGATCGCTGCAGGGCTTTCATGCAGGTGATGCTCCTGATCATGCGTTCCCCTGAAGCTTCCGCGGAAAGTAGTAGCATATAAGCGGAACATATAAAAGGCGGTGAGCAATGCAGTGAACAATCCTATTGCATACAGCACAGGTGTTTTTGCAAATGCACCTGCCAGTATTTCATCTTTGGAGAAGAAACCCGATAAACCGGGAATACCAGCGATCGCCAGACATCCTATTAAGAAAGTGATATTGGTGATCTTCATGTATTTCGACAGGCCGCCCATTTTACGGATATCCTGTTCACCACCCATGGCATGGATCACACTACCGCTGCCAAGGAACAAAAGGGCTTTGAAGAAAGCGTGTGTCATTACGTGGAAAACTGCGGCTACATAAGAGCCGGTGCCCAATGCAAGGAACATATATCCCAACTGGCTAACGGTTGAATAAGCCAGTACTTTCTTGATATCATTTTGCTTCAATGCAATAGTAGCTGCCAGCAATGCTGTAGCAATACCGATAACGGCAATCACATTCAGGGTAATGGGAGCCAAAGAGTATAAGATATTGCTGCGGGCGATCATATAGATACCTGCCGTTACCATCGTAGCAGCATGGATCAAGGCAGATACAGGTGTAGGACCCGCCATCGCATCAGGCAACCAGGTGTATAAAGGAATTTGTGCACTCTTACCGGTAGCACCAACAAAAAGCAAAAGAGTAATGGCAAGGATATCTGTTTTTCCTAATTTGGAAACATTGGCAAATACATCTCCGTAAGATACCGTATCCAGTTTCCATACCAGCCAGAAAATAGCGATCAGGAAAGCCAGGTCACCAATACGATTCATGATAAACGCCTTGTTGGCCGCCTGGTTGTATTCGGTTTTCTTAAACCAGAATCCGATAAGCAAATAAGAACATAAACCAACACCTTCCCATCCGATAAACATCACCACGTAGTTAGCGCCCATTACGAGCAACAGCATCGAAAAAACGAAGAGGTTGAGATAAGCGAAATATCTTCCGAAATGCTCACTCTTCTCTTCGTGC
Source organism: uncultured Chitinophagaceae bacterium (assembly GCA_965990355.1). Taxonomy (GTDB): domain Bacteria; phylum Bacteroidota; class Bacteroidia; order Chitinophagales; family Chitinophagaceae; genus Terrimonas_A. The sequence continues at coordinate 2,561 of CBHEUU010000131.1, read as the reverse complement.
ATATAAGAAGTGGAATAAACATGTATCAGGAAACCGACACCGGTAATGATCAGCAGGAATAAAGAAGAAAGCTGATCGATCTGGAAAGCGAAAGGTATGCTGAGTTTATCAACCGATATAAAATCGAAATAATTTGCTACATAAGTATTTCCTCCTTTTACCTGCAGGAAAATCCATACACTCACCACAAAAGAAGCCAGTACCGATCCGCTGCCGATAATACCGATCAGGGATTTAGACAGGGATTTTCTTCCCAGCCCGTTGATCAGGAACCCCAGCAAAGGGAAAAGCGGAACTAAATAAGCCAAATGTAAAACGTTGTTCATCTGTTTTCAATATTAAGCCGACTAGTGTTTCAATCTATTCAGGAAGTTCACATCCACTGAATGGATATTCCTGTACATCATCACGATGATCGCCAATCCCACGCTTACTTCGGCTGCAGCTACCACCATAATAAAGAATACGAATAACTGACCATCGGTGCCGGCACCGGCTACCGCATTGGGCGCAATATGGTGCATTTTTGAAAATGCTACCAGCAATAAGTTCACTGCGTTCAGCATCAGTTCTACACACATAAAAATGATGATCGCATTACGACGCGTCAGTACCCCTATAATGCCGATGCAAAACAAGGCAATAGACAGAATTATGTAATAATTAATTGGCATGGTCTTATCAATCTTTTTTTCCGATCACTACAGCTCCTACCATAGCGCTCAGGAATAAAATACTACTTATTTCAAATGGCACTACATAAGTGCTGAATAACTCTTTACCGAGATTTTTTATAAGCCCTATCCCTCCGGTATTTACTTCCGCGGTACGTTGCTTAATCTCTGTATCCTTCAGAGCAGCTACCAATACTAATAGTAAACATCCACCCGCCACAACGCCAGCTAATTTTACCCAACGATTCCTTTTAGGCTCTATTATCTGATTCAGGTTCATCAGCATGATCACAAAAAGGAACAATACCATAATAGCTCCCGCATAAACAATGATGTTTACAATAGCGAGGAACTGCGCATTCAACATGATATAATGTCCGGAAATAGCAAAAAAAGTGAGGATCAGCCATAATACACTGTATACAGGGTTTTTGCTGGCTACCACCATCATTGCCCCAAACAATGCCATTACGGAAAGAAACCAAAAAAGTATTTGTGTAATCATCTCTCTAAGCTGTTGGCTAAGCTATCGCTGAAGCCTTTTCGTTTTTAAACCATTTAACTTTCCCTGCCACTCTTATGCTTTCTCACTTTTCTCTCCCAATGCTTTCTGATATCCTTCCGGATCTTCTTTTGGATGAGGGATCAGCAAGTCGTCTTTTTTATAAATAAATCCCTGACGGCCATAGTTAGCCGGCGCAAAAGTTTGTGTTAAGTAAATGGCATCTTTCGGACAGGCTTCTTCGCAATAACCACAGAAGATGCAACGCAGCATATTGATCTCATACTTTGCTGCATATTTTTCTTCTTTGTACAGATGCTCTTCACCGGGCTGACGCTCGGCCGCTTCCATAGTAATGGCTTCAGCAGGGCAAGCCACGGCGCACAAGCCGCAGGCTGTGCACTTTTCACGGCCTTCTTCATCCCTGTTCAGTATCTGCACTCCACGGAATACTTTTGAGAAAGTTCTTTTCTCTTCAGGATATTTGATCGTAGCCTTACGCTTGAACAGGTGGCGGATGGTGATCAGCATGCCTTTCAGAATATTCCACAGGTATATCTTCTCCAGCAGCGTCATCGGCTTACGTTCTACCTGTTTTGCTCTTTGTGTTAGTTGCATAATCTACCTCCCAAAGGAGATTTTAAATTTTCGCAAATATATATTTATGTTCTTAGCAACAATAATTCTGTTGCGCTTACTCTTTATCACTTTTTCAGCCACAATACAATAGCAGCTGTCAATATCATATTCAGCAATGCCAGCGGTATCAGCGTTCTCCAGCCCAGCTTCATCAACTGGTCATAACGGAATCTCGGGATCGTCCACCGTATCCACATAAACACGAACACGAAGAAGAATGCTTTTGACAGCAGCACCACAAAACCTATAATGGCCAGCAGGTTCTGGTTGATCCCCCAGCTTGCTTCATTCACAAACGGTATATCATATCCACCGAAATACAGGGAAGACATTACCACCCCGCTGATAAACATATTAATGTATTCAGCAAAGAGATAAAAGCCCAGCTTCATGGATGAATACTCCTGGTGGTATCCAAAATTCAATTCATTCTCTGCTTCAGGAAGGTCAAATGGTGTACGGTTACATTCTGCCAGTGCGCACACAAAAAAGATCAGGAAGCCCAGTGGCTGATAAATGATATGCCAGCCATTTTCCAGTTGATTGCTCACGATCGCGCTCATCCGCAGATCCCCTACCAGCATCAGCACGGCAATCAGTGCAAGACCCATCGGCAATTCGTAGGACACCATTTGGGAAGCGCCACGGATAGCAGCCAGCAGGGAGAATTTATTGTTGGAAGCCCAGCCTCCGATCATAATCCCATAAACGCCTAAGCTTACTACCCCAAAAACGTAAAGAATACC
>CBHEUU010000130.1:0-9217 GCA_965990355.1 uncultured Chitinophagaceae bacterium | reverse complement strand
GATTGGAACCTTTGCGGAATTCATTTCTGTTAATGAAAATGATGTTGCTATTAAGCCTAAAAACCTTTCTATGGAAGAGGCCGCTTCTATACCCTTGGTTGGTTTAACAGCCTGGCAGGCACTTGTTGAAAAAGCGAACTTGAAAAAAGGGCAAAAAGTTTTCATCCAGGCAGGTTCTGGTGGCGTGGGTACATTCGCCATTCAGTTGGCAAAACATTTGGGTGCTACAGTAGCTACAACAACAAGCGCCGCAAATATCGACCTGGTAAAAAATTTGGGCGCAGATATTATTATTGATTACAAAAAAGAAGATTTTGAAACCAGACTAAAAGATTACGATGTGGTGCTGAATAGCCAGGATACGAATACACTTGAAAAATCCCTGCGGATATTAAAACCTGGCGGAAAAGTTATTTCTATTTCCGGCCCGCCTGATCCTGAATTTGGACAAGAAATTAGTGCGAATTGGTTTTTGAAAATAGTATTGAAATTTTTGAGTGCCGGCATCAGGAAAAAAGCAAAACGTCTTGGCGTAAACTTTTCCTTTCTGTTTATGAGAGCCCAGGGGGAACAATTAAACCAAATTACAAAGCTGATAGAGTCGGGTGTCATAAAACCTGTTATGGATAAAGTATTTCCATTTGAGCAAACCAACGAAGCATTGGCTTATATAGAAACAGGTCGTGCAAAAGGAAAAGTGGTTGTCACGATGAGATAGAAATAGCATATTACTTAGTTTACAATAATCCCCTCCTGGTTAACAAATAGGTTCAATCCATTAGCTTGTAAACAAAAAACCGTACATTCGAGTTTCAAAGGAAATGGTGTCTTCCTACTGAACCGTCTGCCACTGGCGAGACTAATGGCGCCTACAAATGAGTAACGGCTTATCGCCGGTAATAAACTATTTGTAGGATGATTAACAAACTCCGCAACAATTTTGAACAATTTGCTATTGCCCGTCACCTCCTGAGATGGACTTTACTGGTAGTTCCTGTCGCTTTTATCGTTGGCTCCCTGGTTGCTCTGTTTTTATGGCTGCTTGACAAAGCCACGGCTATTCGCTGGCAAAATTCCTGGCTGCTCTACCTGCTTCCGATGGCGGGAATCATAATATACTTTGTCTACAAATACCTGGGCAAAAATGCCGAAGCGGGTAATAACCTGATCATGGAAGAAATTCATGAACCGGGTGGTGGCGTTCCTGCCCGCATGACACCGTTAGTACTTATCACTACGGTTATTACTCATTTTTTTGGCGGGTCTGCGGGTCGGGAAGGAACAGCCGTCCAAATGGGTGGTAGTATGGCAGGGCTATTAGGCCGCTGGCTCAGGCTGGATAAGCAAGATATCCGGATTATACTGATGACCGGTTTCGCAGCAGGTTTTGGAGCCGTATTTGGAACACCGGTTACCGGAGCAATCTTTGCTCTGGAGGTGCTGGCAGTGGGAAGGATCAATCATAATGCCCTTCTTCCCTGTTTCATGGCTAGTGTACTGGCCGATTTTACCTGTACTGCTTATGGCATACACCACACGGCCTATCATATAGCCTTTAAGGATGCTGTTCAAAGTACCGTTCCTTTTTTACACTTTGATTATTTGTTGCTTGGTAAGGTTATACTCGCAAGTGTTTGCTTTGGACTGGCGGGATATATGTTTTCAGAGTTATCTCACACGATTAAAAATTACAGCAACAGGATTATTAAAACCAAATGGTTGATACCGGCTGTTGGCGGCAGCATCATTATCCTCCTCACTTTGATCTTAGGCACCCATGATTACCTGGGACTGGGTGTAACGAATCCTGACCCAGGTAGTGTTTCCATTGTTTCTTCTTTCCGGGAAGGAGGCGCTGGTTATTGGAGTTGGTTCTGGAAACTGCTATTCACGGCCATCACATTAGGTATGGGCTTTAAAGGAGGGGAAGTAACTCCTTTGTTTTTTATTGGGGCTGCTTTGGGTAATACGATTGCTATGATGACTGGTGCACCGGTAGACCTGATGGCTGGCCTGGGGTTCATAGCAGTTTTTGCAGGTGCGACCAATACTCCCATAGCCTGCACCATTATGGGAGTGGAACTTTTTGGCGGAGAATATGTGCTATACTATGCTATTGCTTGTTTTACTGCTTATTATTTCAGCGGGCACTCAGGTATCTATCTTTCTCAAAGACTGGGTTTTTCAAAGTTTCAGCCAGATGATCCACATACTAATAAAACACTAAAACAAATCAGGGATAAACGCATCAACAAAAAATAAAACTATGAACCAAATGATAAAGTCTCATTCATTGGGAAAGTTGAAGATATACATTGCACCGGCAGATAAGATCAGGCATGGGAGCCGGTCAGCCTGGCAAAAGCTTTTTCCTAAGTCCGCCTACATCCATATTGTACAGGATGCAAAAGCCGAAGGGATTATGAACGCTACCGTTTATAATACACATTTCGGCTTCAACAACCGGGAAAAAATTCAGGCCTATAATATGGAAGGCGATAATTCCAGGTTAACGATGTGCGTTGAGCTGGTTGACAAGCGGGAGAAACTGGAATCATTTTTCCTCAAGCATAAAGAGTACCTGAAAGGTAAAGTCGTTATCTACAAGGAAGTGGAATTTTGGGATGTTGATTAAAAGACCTGTCCTATAACGGTTTTTATTTTAAGGAAATGGCCTCAGAACGATAACCCAATCGGAATTTGTCGAACTTATATAATAAATTGTTGAAGATTTTTTGAAATTTTATGAATTGCCGAACTGTCATTCTGATAGAAGTAACAGTAGTAGAATATTGAGAATGCAGAAATCCGATCCATTTAAATTGGAAGACAATATTGAGAACATATTCCTATTAACTGGAATAACAGAAGTCGTTTCATAGAGCTACTGTTCCAAAATTTGCTTCACATATGTCAACCATTTAAACCCAGGGATTTCATTGCTAATGAAATAATCCGGCTGCAAACCGCGATCATCTAAAATATATTGCGGAATTCGCTTACTGCGAGAAAGACAATACCCTAACTCATATTCGTTGCAGGGGTCTTTTGTAAAATACATATTTGAAATATCAAGGGCCCCAAAAGTAGGAGTTCCAAAAAATTTTACTTTTTTGCTTTGCCTGGCCGCCAGCACAAATTGTTCGGCTGTGCTACCTACATCGCCATCTATTATAATACCCACTTGTCTGGGGTATGCTTTTTTTGTAGCAGAGTCCTCCGCTTCTTTCTCTTTTATAGGCTCGCTCAAATAGACAAATTCTCCCAAATGCTTCTGTAAGGTATCGTATGATTTCTTTATCCATTCCTTTTGTTCATCAGAAAAAAAAGTTTTGTCTTCCGGTTTATTAATAAAATCCAACATCCTTTTATTATTCATTGACGTACTGAGGTATTCAACTCCAACAGTTGATATTGGATTTGTTTTTAAATAGGGGATAATATTACTGAAGCTAAAATCGCTACCGCCTCCATTACCTCGAATATCGATAATAAGGTTGGGCATTTTTGACAGCATTTCATCGTTCGCGTTTAGCATGCTGTCAATTGCCTTTTTCTGGCTCGGATCAAATGAAGGGATTCTGAAATACAGTGTCTGTTTGTCCAACTGTTTTATATATGGATTTTTGGTATTCAGTGATGTTAAATAGTCCTGGACTTCCGTTTCAGTAGGAAGAACCGGCGCCAGCCGCTTCAACCAAAAGCCGGCAACTTGTAAATAATTCTGACCGGTACTTTCTATATGGTCGCTTTTAGCTTTGGAATGATCACGCATGTAACCTATCCCCTTTAATTCATTACCCTCTCTTATTATTTCCAGTTTTATCTGTCCTGATTCCCAATAAGGAGAAACATTATTTATTAGGATACCCTTATATCCATTTTCTGTTTTTTTAATGGCAATTTTATAAGGAGGGGAATCCCAAATGCCCTCAAAGTCCTGAGTTTTCTTATTGCTCAGGTATTTTTCAAACTCACGAAGATCTATTTGTAATCGTGGCCAATTTTTAAATTGATTTTTAATAGAAAGCGTATCTAATTGTTTGGCAAGAGCTGGGCTTTCGTTTCCCTTTTTCGTTTCAAGCGTTTTGATGTAAATATGCCCTTTTCTAAAAAAATGTAACCATTCCTGTAATACAAGCAGGCATTCTTCCCTGGTTTTTGCCACATTGACTTTTTCCTGGATTTTCTGCGTATGATAATCATATGCAGCCTGTCCTTTTATTGAAAGTATGTATGTAAATCCCGCATCATTCTCCTCAAAAGTCTTTTTCAACCATTGAAAGGTTGTGCTACAGTTGCAGTCCTGGCAATAGGCAAACCCTGTTCCGATAAATAGAAGGCAGAAGGTTAATAAGCGTTTGGTAAACATATTCGATTTTCTATGTAAAAAACTATCAATCATTATATTACAACTCAAAATGGTCTTGAGCTTTATAATCTATACGCAAAACTTTAATAAATGTTACACGACATGGTAGATCGCAACATCTATTTATCTATCCAGTGCTGAGTGTAACATGTCAATACAGCTGAATAGCGTACTAAAAAAATAGTGTATTTAATAATCTTAAATAATCAAGCAGGGATAGTTTAGCTCGCAATCATACTCAAGTCATCGACAAGAGAATATCAGTAATCTGCAATTCCGTCTTCTAACGGTGAGTAAAGATGTAAATGCTCAAAAAAGAATCGAACCTTACGCTGTTCACAAGGAATGCCTTACAAACTGGGATAAGTTAGGCAAAACAAAACCCGCTAAGTTACAGCGGGCTTGTCTTGCTCGTAGCCTCGACAGGGTTAAATAAACTATTGAAAATTAATACACTTATGAAAAACTGTAAATAAAACCCGTAAACTGTCGTTTTTTTACTTGTTTTACATGTCAAATAAAAAAGATACTTTTTTTCGCTAATACAGCTTGATCATTAAACAGATCAATAATGGTTTACTCACCTGCCCAATCTCGTTAGTTCTTGTTAAAGCCAGTATCCTTTTTTGAAATAACAGCCACCCACCCCCCACCAGCAGCCATACTTACTTTAACCTTTGTATTCTTATTTACACTGACCCTTTCCTGTTGATAGTCCTTCGCATTTCTCTCCGCATTTGGCCCGTCTTTCCACACTTCCATATTAAACTCACCGTCTCCCAGAAACGAAAGATCAAGGATCAGGTCACGGCTGGTCCAGTTCGTCATTGCACCCACAAACCAATCGTTGTTATCCGCCTGGCGGGCTATAGCCACATATTCGCTTACAGAGCCTTGTAGTGGTACTGTTCTCTGCCAAACAGTTGGCACCGCTTTGAGAAACTGCATGCACTTCGCTTCTTCCAGGTAGTGGGTAGGAATGTCGCATAGCATTTGAAGGGGGCTTTCAAATACCACATACATGGCCATTTGATTGCATCGGGTGCCCAATGTTACCGGCTCAGAAGGTATTACTGCGAAAGCGTTCTTTTGAGCATTGTGCATACCGCCCGGGGTGAAATCCATTGGGCCTGCGGCCATACGGATAAAGGGAATGGTCAATGTATGTTCAGGAGTAATTACGTCAGATACCTTGCACATCTCGTTGCCCATTACGCCCTCTGAGGTCATCACGTTCGGATAGGTCCGGCTCCAGCCTGTTGGTTTGTAAGAGCCGTGAAAGTCAACCAGCAGATGCCGTTTGGCAGCCTCTTTTGAAACGCGTTCATAATAGTTTACCATATCCTGATCATCCCTTTGCATAAAGTCCACTTTAATGCCTTTTATTCCCCAGCCTGAAAATCTGTCTAACGCCGTATCCAGTTGCTTGTTTAGTGTAAGCCAGCTGACCCAAAGCAAGATGCCGACATTCTTGCTTTGGGCATATTCGGCCAATTCTTCTATGTCTATATCTTTCGATTGCTTCGTTAAATCCTGAACCACGCTCCAACCTTCATCTAGCAGTACGTATTCAACACCATGTTTGGAAGCAAAATCGATATAGTATTTGTAGGTATCGTTATTGATCCCTGCTTTAAAATTGACATTATAGACATTGTTAAAATGCCACCAATCCCACTGCGCTTTGCCCGGTTTTACCCAACTGAAATCAATGCTTGTGTCCTGTGGCTTGCCCAGCAAATACGGCAGCTGATTGATTAAAATGTCTTCATCATTTTTCTCTATCATGACGATCCGCCAGGGAAACTCTTGTTTGCCATCGATTTGCGCGATATAATCTTCCCTGCTTACCACTTGTTCATCCCTATCACTGGTGATCTCTTTTTGTTTCGGGTAACGAGGAAAGGTCGCCCTGATATTACCGTGCCCGTCACCGCGTACCCACATGCCTGCATAATTATGGAGCGCTGATTCGGTAAGCAGGATTTTACTGCTGCCGGCTTCAAATAAAACAGGCAAACTGGCTAATTTCTTTTCATCGATTTCGCCGACTTTGTATTTTATATATTTCCGTTCGTTGTGTGAATAGAACCCATCTTCCTGGGGATACCATGCACGCGCCTCAGCGCCAGTATTTATGGAAGCCTGTTCGTCAACCACCTTATAGTGTCCCTTGCTGTTGTTTATCCAACGCCAGGCTATTCCATTATCGAAAACACGCCATTCCAGCGATAGTTGGTTCTTAAAGTCGATTTTAAACGAAGAGTACTTATCCTCAATAACACTGCTTTTCTGCCGTACTACAGGACGCAGGATCCCACTATGGCTGTCTGCGATGGCCTTGCTGATCTTCCACGACTTCCCGCTTTGATCGGTTGTAAAGCTGATGGCCGATCTTCCGATCAATTCTTTGTTGCCCTTCTCAACCTGGTAATGAATACTGTCCGTGACCGTCACCTGCACCTTAAGCTTCTTATCAGGCGACATAATATTCCAGGCATTTTGCGCTGATAACATCGGACCTAAACAGATCAAGCCGATAATTAATAATGATTTAATGCTCCCCATTTTTTTATTACATCTTCCGGTTGATGAATGTCATTCTCTTATTTTTATCCGTATTATTTCTTCATTGATCAGCCCTACTTAATTCCTGCGTGCATCATCCTATGCTATATTTTATCGTTACTATGCCATTTCTGTGCATCCCGGTTAAATATTACAGCCGCTTTTTTTAATTCATGTTGCAGGGCATTAACATCCAGCTGCTGTACCGGCTTTTTATTTTTACTGGCCATACCGGCTGCTATACCTGCAGCCTGCCCCAGCTGCATCCAGGTAACCTCAACCCTGAAAGAGCAAAACGCCACATGCGAGGCTGAAGCCGCAACAGGAACTAATAGATTCATACATTCTTTTTGTTTTGGGATTATACTCCGGTAAGATATTTCGTAAGGCTGTTCAACCTTAACCCAGATGCGCCCCTCGTTAATATATTGCGTTTTTGATACTGCTACACGCTGCACGTGATGGCAATCTACAAAATGCGAACCCAGGGCAATTGCATCCTTTTTGTAAGGATCGGTAAAAATATCATGCTGGGTATGTACATAGTCACCGATCATTCGGCGGGCTTCACGAACATACAGGTAATAAGGAAAATTATGATTGTCCTTAAACTCATCGGCAGAAAGGCCATACCTGGCAGTTTCAGCTTTCAGGCTGGCAGGCACTGAGGGATCGTTCCGCAGAAAATAAAAAAGGCCAAGTGTCCAGTCCTTATGGTCCTGGTAAATAGCTGCGCGTTTTGGATAATCAGCGTCAGGGTATTCGGCATTGCCGCCAAACAGCCCCAGGGATATGAGAGCATTCTGTTTGTTGTTTGCTTCAAATTTTCCCTCGGGATAATTCCATGTATAGAGATCAATAATATCTCCCAGCTTAGTTTGCGGACGGTTCGCCAGCAATCTTTTTAGCAATAAAAATCTGTTGGGATCATATTTCTCCGGGGAAGGGAAAGGTGTTTTGCTATCCAGTGTAGAAAGGGTCAGCCTGAAGTTATAATTGATCACTCTTTTATTAGCTTCACCGTTTTTAAGCGTTGATGCTTCCACAAAACCCGGAAGCAGGTTATTATTGTCATCATAAGGTGAAACATCAATAGGTTTATCCAACAGCCTTATACCGGCCAAAGACTCAGTATACTGGGCACTGCTTTCACGGCCATAAGTGTATGATACCCCTGCGCGTGCCATGAGGTCTCCCTCGTAAGTAGCATCAACGAATACATCTCCATGGATGGTCTGGCCATTCATTAAATCAATAGCTTTTATCACCCCATTGACCTTATCTACCTTTTTAACAAAGGCTTCAAAAATAACCGGCACATTTGCATCGCTTAGTAATTGATTAAACACTTGTTCAGCAACATGAGACTCGAAATAATATGCCGGCTTGTTTAAACCATAGCTCTTGCCCAATTGTATGTAAAACTCCAGAGGAAGGCCGGAAATAGTCTCCTCTATCATGTGTTCAGTTTCAGCAGTGCCGATTCCGCTGGTATTTAAACCGCCAACGTGTTTGGTCTGCTCGATAAGCACTACGCTTACCCCCTGGCGTGAAGCTGCTACAGCTGCCATAATTCCACCAGGCGTGCCGCCATAAACTACCACTGAGTATTTTTTTTGTGCCATTAATGGAACAGAAAAAAGAGTAAACAACCATATTAAAGGATAATATATATACTTCATGCTGTATTTGTTAATGAAAGGCCTTAAGGCCGGATACTATGAGTGAACCTGATTAATAATCCTGCTGACTATAACGGGTTATGGGCTTCTTAATAACCGTCATTCTGAGTTAGTGCGCTGTTAACGTCACGTTCATTTTGTGGAATGGGATATAAGATATTCTTTTGCTGAACGGGTATACCCGCTTCCTGCAGTACGGAAATATATTTTCCGGTACGCAGCAGGTCCCAGCGACGATGTCCTTCAAAGCACAGTTCCCAGCTACGTTCTTTCAAAACAGTATCCCGGAACTGTTGCTGGGTTAAACCTGAAAGATTTTGCGGGTTGGCAGCCGCATTACCATTACGCGCCCTGGTGCGTACCTGGTTGATGGCATCATAAGCTTCCGCCATAGGGCCATTGAGTTCGTTAATCGCTTCGGCATACATCAGCAGTACATCAGCATATCGTATAACCATAAAGTTGTTACGCGCCTGAAAAAGCCCGCAGGGCGATGAGTCCCAATATTTATCCTGGTGTGAGCCTGTACGTGAATCAACTTTTACACCTGTTGCCGGGTTCACTTTCGAAGTGATGATAGTAACTTTTTTACGGT
>CBHEUU010000129.1:0-9245 GCA_965990355.1 uncultured Chitinophagaceae bacterium | reverse complement strand
TTCTTCCAGCGATGTATCCTCGGGAGCGGTGACCAGGTTTTCCTTGGTCATCACTTCACTCACCTTAATGCGTACATTGGTTTCAAAACGGAGATCACGGTTGGTAAGGATGCCGGCCAGCTTTCCTTCTTTAGTAATGATGGGAATGCCACCGATCTTATTTTCTTTCATCAACCGCAAAGCATCGCCGATAACTGCATCTTCCAGCAGGGTGATGGGATCGAGTATCAGGCCGCTCTCGCTTCTTTTCACTTTGCGAACATGATCAGCCTGTTTTTCAATGCTCATATTTTTATGGAGTATGCCCAGTCCGCCTTCGCGGGCCAGTGCCATTGCCAGTGGAGCTTCTGTTACGGTGTCCATGGCTGCGGAGAGAAGGGGCGCATTCAGAGTGATATCTTTGGTCAACCGGGTGCGTATGCTCACATCACGGGGCAATACCTGGCTATAACCGGGTATAAGTAACACATCATCAAACGTTAAGCCTTCACTGAAATTTTTTTGGGAAACTTTGTCCGAGGGGGTATTTATTCTTGCCATGTGCAAAGATAGGGCAGTTGGCGGAATCCAAAAAAATCTGGTTTTTGTATGCCTGAAAATATTTACCCCTATCTTAGGTTACGAACCAAAACGAGCACCTAAAATGTTGAAGATATTATGAAACAATTACTCCATTTAAAACACTGGCAACTTTTTCTATTGATCATTGGCTTTCCGATAATCCTTGAATTTGTTTTTATGGGGGCCATACTGAGTCAAAATCTCTCTCTTATTGGTATTGCCTTTCCAATTATAATGATCCTTGTTGTCGGGCTGTTCTTTGGATGGTTCTATACGCTTGGGGTGAACCTGCATAAAAAGTTACCTGATACTGTACAGATGAATCTAAGCAAGTTTAAACTATTCCTGGTTATCCCGGTCGTTTATATGGTTTTCCTCTTTATCTTTTTTTTCGGTGCGTTCAGTAAAGCTGCTGATAATGGAGGAACTGCAACTGGATTGAATAATGACTTGATACTTTTGATATTCCCACTCCACCTGTTCTGTATGTTTTGCATTTTCTATTGCCTGTATTTTAATGCCAAGGCATTAAAAGCTGTTGAATGGCAAAGACCGGTAACATTCAGCGACTTCGCGGGTGAATTTTTCCTGTTATGGTTTTTCCCATTTGGAGTTTGGATTCTTCAACCAAGGATAAATAATCTTTTCGCCAGGGATAACGATTCAACCGACCTGATGCAAGTTGACGTTCAAAACTAAACCGTTTTGAGAGAGTTCATCGGATCAAGGTCACCGTTCCCCGTTGAAATACCTTTTCCTTTGTGTCCTTATGTATATACTCCAGCATCCACACATAAGTGCCGGTAGCTTGTGGTATGCCATTTATTCTTCCATCCCATTTTTTCGTCCATTCTTTAGAATGGAAAATCAATTGACCCCAACGGTTGAACACACGGAAATTTAACTGATCAGCTTTAAAAGCATTAAGCGGGTAGAAATAATCATTCAATCCATCTCCATTGGGAGTAAAAGCAGATGGTACACCAATAACACAACTACCCAGTATCTTTATTTGATCTGCTTTGGCGGTTTCACAACCGGAATTGTCACTGACGGTAAGTATCACTGTATAGAGTTGATCAGTACCTGTAAGCGGATAAGTAATGACAGGTGGTGTTTGCAAACTGCTGGGGCTGGCTACACTCCCGAAGTTCCAGTTCCAGTTGCTAATAGCGCCCCTGCTTTTATTAATGATCTCTATCTTATCCTCTGGACAGGCCATATCCGGTAATTCAAAATCGGCGGTTATTTTATTATTCAATATAAGCGTAGTGGAATAAGTATCGCTGCAAACTCCATTTGATACAGTAAGCTGAATCTCACTCTGGCTTTCTGAAGAAAAATTCTTTACGAGCGATGCCTGGCTGCCGGCCACTGATCCATTGATCACCCAGCTCCATTGATTTACGCCATGCGCTCCATCATGTAAAAAGCTTACTTCATCCTGCAGGCAATCATATACAATGGAATACTGGAATTCAGCTGAGACCGTATCGGTGGCAGAAAAACCGGTGATAGCTCCTGCAGGAGTGGACCTGTAACATTCATTCAACACGGTATTCCCATCACTACCTGTCATCAGTTGCACAGCATAATTACCACCAACGGCAATAGGAGATGAGAGTTGCAGGGTGATATTTTGTGCCAGGCCATTTGCATCGCATACACCGGCAGCAGCCGTGATGGTTACTGGAGCCGGACCTGTTAATTGAAAATCGCTGCCGTCTGCAGCAATAGAAGAACATTTTATTGGAGAAGCAAAAGATAATTGCAGGCTGGTTGGTGCACAAGCTACGGGTGTAATAATTCCCATAGGTGTAAATGGGGCAGCAGGAATAGCAAAGGAAGTATTTTCACCAGAAGCCAGCATCCGGCTGCAATCACCGATCAGTGTATTGCCATCAGTACCGGTTGTAACACTCAATTGATAATTGCCTGTTACTGCCAATGGAGCGGACAACTGAATAGTGATTGAATTGGTTTGACCATTTGCATCACAAGTAGCACTCGCGCCAGTTATTGTAACTGCTGAAGCGCCAGTAATAATAAAATCACTGCCATCTGCAGCAATGGATGCACAGAATATTTTGTCGGGCAGATTCAATGTTAATGTTGCAGGTGCACAGGACGGAGCTGGCACTGTGCCCATGGATAAAGGAGGTTGTGGTGCTATAGAAAAACCTGCGCTTTGTGCTGCTGGTATCTGCCGGTTGCAATCGCCGGCAAGGGTATTGCCATCTGTTCCTGCCTTGATCACTACCTGGTAAGATCCTGGTGTTAACACGGGTCCGTTTAATTGAAGAGTAATGCCATTGGTAAGTCCTGCTGCATTGCAGGTAGCTGTAGCACCTGTAACAGTTACTGCCGAAGGACCGGTAATACTGAAATCGCTTCCATTGGCTGCAATGGAATTGCATCTGACCGGCTCCGGGAATTGAAGTGTAAGGGAAGATGGTGTGCAGAGTGGTGGCGTTACTGTCCCCATTGGTAAAGGAGTTTGTGGCAGAACAGTGAACGCTGCATTGCTTCCTGCAAGCATACCGGTATTGCAATTGTCCAGTAAAGTATTTCCATCAGAACCATTAGCCAATAATATGGTGTAGTTGCCGGGAGGAAGTGGTGCCGCCAGTGTCACTAATACAGAGTCCATATCAAAACTGGAAGTGCATCCGAAACCTGTAGCAGAAACAACAGTACCAGACGGAGTGATCTTGAAATCACTGCCATCTGCGGCAACACTATTGCAACGCATTTTTTTATTAAAGCGAAGCGTGATCTGTGAGCCTTCACAATTAGCAGTGGCTCCTGCCGGTGCAGGAAGCAAAGGATCGCTGATAACGGCTGTACCACCTGAAAAAGTCAGTTTATAGCCTTTTTGTGAAGCGCTGAAATTGCTTACCACCATCAGGTACTCATGACCAAGAACAAGTATTGGCATGCCACTGAATGTTGGAAATCCTGTACCTGCGCACTGGGCAAGACCCGAAACAGCAGAGCTGGCTCCGGTAGTGCCGGTATTACCAGACCAGTTACAAGCTACAAAAAGCGTTGCGTCTGTATAAATATCCTGTGGATTGCGCCCGGTTATATCGAATATCTGCCAGTCGTAATCATCAGAGAGTTGAACAGGTGTAATTGTAAAACCCAAAGTGCCTGCAGTATAACAAGTGAACCTGTAGAAAAACGGGTTCACATCTGCTACTCCTCCGCAAGGACCGGGAATATTTCTTCCTCCGCAGGTGGGGACATTATTTTGTGTGAAAACGCTGGTACCGCAAACCGGAAAAGCTGTCTCCGGTGTTTGACCCAATGTTGTACAGGCCGGCTGGAGAAAAGCCATCTCCGGCAGTAAAAACAATGAGAAGAAAAGAAATAAGAGGCGGGTTCTTATTCTCATAAACATATTTTGGTATTCGCGTTTCTTATTTGATCAGTGTGGTAGTTCCTTTCTGGAACACCTTCTGTTTGCTATCCCTGTGTGTATATTCCAGCATCCACACATATACTCCGCTTGTCTGTTCAACACCGTTCACTTTACCATCCCATTTCTTTGTCCAGTCTTTGGAATGGAAGACCAATTGCCCCCAGCGATTGAATATTTTGAAATCAAGGTTTTCTGCTTTGATTGCATTATTAGGATACAGGTAATCGTTTATTCCATCATTATTAGGTGTGAAAGCAGAAGGTACAGCAATAAAGCAATTGTTCAGCACTTTTAATTTTTTAATGGTGCTGTCGCTGCAATTAATCGTATTGTTCCGTGCTACCAGTTTGATGGCATACACTGTTTCTATATTGGTTGACGGGAATTGCACGGGCAACGGATCTTTCTGCTGGCTGGAACTGATATTGCCAAATGTCCAGCGCCATTCATCTACCAGGCCGGTGCTGGTATTCTTTACTTCCAGTAAATCTTCAGGACAGATAACAGGCGGCATTTCAAAACTGGTCTTTACTTCATTGTCCATCACGATCGTTTTAGAGACTGTATCACTGCAAACTCCGTTGGTCACGATCAGTTGCACCTGGTTGTTGCTGACTGCAGGAAAAACGATGGTATGGCTTTGCGTATTGACAGAAGAGACACTATTGAAATTCCAGTTCCAGGAAGTGATATCATGAAGACCGTTATGAGAGAAAGTCACCGAGTTTTCACGGCAACCATACTGTATGGTATAATCAAAGTCTGCTGATACAGTGTCTTCCGCATGGAATATCCTGGTGTGGGTGGGAGATTGCAGTCCGCATTCATCAGTTATTGTACCTCCGTCATTACCGGTTTTGAGCAAAACGGTATAATCGCCTTTCACATAGACAGGTGTAGCCAGTTGCAGGGTGATCACATAAGTTTCATTATTCACGCAATTGCCTGAAGCACCTGTAACCGTTACTGCTGAAGGGCCTGTAATGGAAAAATCACTGCCGTCAGGAGAAATGGTAGCGCAATCTATTTTTTTAGGGAAATAAACTTTGATCTTATCAGGGGCACAACCTACCGTTCCGATGCTGTCTGCAAAAATGGGTACCGGGGGATCATACCGGAAATCAACTTCTTCACCTACAGGAATAGTGCGGCCGCAAACATCAGCGAGGGTATTGCCATCGCTTCCGTCTCCAATCACCAGTTTGAAATCTCCGGGCGGAAGCGGGGAGGATAATTGAAGGGTCAGTGTATCGAAATCAAAACCGTTGGAACATTGTGTAGAGGTAGCTGAAACAACAGTATTGGCAGCAGTTACACTGAACTCAGTGCCAGTAGCGGTAAGCGAATTGCAACGAACTCTTTTATTCAATATCACGGTGAGCGTTTGCCCATTGCAATCCGGGATCACTTTGCTTAAATGCGGTTCTGCAGGATCAGTGATCACAGCAGTGCCATCACCAAATGAAAGTGAATAACCACTTTGGCTATTGGTAAAATGGCTTACCAGTAAAAGATATTCATGCCCGGCGATAAGTGTGGGCATCTGGGCAAATGTGTTCAGGTTTTGCGTCGGGTCTGAAGCGCACTGAATAAAGTTTACACCGCTGCTGGAAGCGCCGGTGGTTCCTGAAGAACCTGACCAGTTGCCTGACACAACGATGTTTTTATTGGTATATACATCATCAGGGTTAAGGCCAGTGATGTCATACAGTTGCCAGTCATAATCATCTGTCAAATTTTTGGGAGTGATCACAAAGCCCAGGGTGCCGGCAGTGAAACAGGTGAATTTATACCAGAAGGGATTCCTGTTTTCATAAGCAGCGCCATCAGTACAGTTGGGTACAAACAGGGAATGCGAAGAGCAGAGCGGAACAGTGGTTTGCTGGAAAACGGTGGTGCCACAAACAGGAAAAGCCGTTGACGGATTCTGCCCGAGGGCAGTGCACTGGGCATGGCCCTGGCGTGCAGTAAAAAGTGAAACCAGCAATAAGGTAATAAAGGGTATCCGCACAGCTTTCATCCGCATATTTTTTGTTTTTTAATGGCCGGATGGAACTCCGCATACACATTGCCCTGTGTGAGAATATTTCTCATGCTTCGTTTCATGGAATAAAACTAATATTTAAAATTCTTGATCATCATTAAAAAATAGTGTGCGGCTGTTCATTGAAGGGAATATACTTTCCCCGGGTGCGCAAAGATAATATTTTGCAGTTCCATATTCAGAATAGCGGCTGCCACGGTACTATTGCTTAAGCCGCTTTTCAGGTTGATTTCGTCAATATGCATGGATTCCTTTTCCTGCAAAAGGTCTACCAACAACCGTTCTTCTTTGCTCAGTTCAACAAAAATCTGCTTTTGCTTATTGCTCTTACCGGTTGGACGAAGTCCATTGTCCCAGTTCATGCTTTCTTTTAATGCTGCGGCATCTGTGAGCAGGAAGGCTTTGTGGTTCCGGATCAGGTAGTTGCAGCCCGCACTCTTAGGATCTGTGATTTTTCCGGGAATGGCAAACACGTCCCGGTTGTAATCGTTAGCCAGTTCCGCTGTGATCATACTGCCGCCTTTGACACCGGTTTCCACCACAATCGTTGCATCACTCAGCCCGGCTACGATCCTGTTCCTGGCAGGGAACTGGTGCCTGTCTGGCAGGGCAGGACTCATGAACTCTGTGAGCAATCCGCCTCCTTCTTTAACGATTTCCCTGGCCAATCCCGTATGCTTACTGGGATACACCTGGCTTAGGCCGTGTGCTAATACGCCAATGGTCGGCAATCCATTTTTCAACGCTGCTTTATGGGCGATGGCATCAATGCCATGGGCGAGCCCGCTAATCACCAGCACATTTAAATCGGCAAGATCGGCGATCAGTTTTTCAGTGGTCAGCCGGCCATATTCTGAATGCGAACGTGTGCCAATCACTGAAATGATTTTTGCAGCATTAAGATCGGTACTGCCTTTGAAATATAAAAGCACGGGGCAATCGTAACAATTAAGCAATCGCTTCGGATAAGCCGGATGCGTGATGAACAACGGAGTTATCCTGAACTGTTCAATAAAAGCGATCTCTTTTTCCGCTTGCGCGAAATCACGGAATGATTTGATGGCAGCGGCCCTTGTTTCCCCTATACCATCTATCTTTTTCAATGCATTTGCCGAAACCTGGAAAACAGCACGTGCCGTTTCAAAATGTGTCACCAGGTTCCTGGCCTGCACAGGCCCGATCTGCGGCACAAGCGTTAATGCAATCTGGTATAAAAGGTCTGCATCCATGAAAATAAAAATAAGGGATGCAGCCGGCAAGCTGTGTTTATTGACCGGTTATCTTCATCTCTGTCCGCCTGTTTTTTGCCCGGCCTTCTTCCGTTTTATTATCGGCTACGGGTTGTGTTTCTCCCAGACCTTTATAGGTAAATCGCTGAGGAGCTATTCTCTTATTGATCAGGTAAGCGACTACAGTCTTAGCACGTTTATCTGAGAGCGCAAGATTATCCGCGGGTTTACCTACATTGTCTGTATGCCCGCTGATCTCCACTTTTACAGTTGGATTGTCTTTCATCATCTGAACGATCTTATCCAACTCTATTTGTGATTCAGGACGCAGGTCAAATTTGTTTACATCAAAAAATATATTGTTGAGCACAACCGATGCATTCACTTCAATAGGTTGCAGCGGAATGTTTTTTTCATAAATGGAATCAGGCGAATTTTTAACCAACATAAAATTGTCGGAGTAAAAGAGATAACCCTTCCGGTTTACATTGAACACATAATCCTTACCCACCGGTAAAGTGATCAGGTAACGGCCATTCTCATCTGTTTGCACTTTGGAAATGATCTGGCTGGTGGCGAGATCTGTCAATTCCACATCGGAAGGCAGTCCTTTGGTTGTTTTTTTATCATACACCTGGCCTTTCACCCATAATGTTTTGATGGGGCGTAAATCTTCCCGCAGTTCAAAACTGTAAATATCCAGTCCGCCTTTTGTATCTGTTTTATCACTGGCGTAATAAGCAGTTTTACCATCGGCAGTGATAAACAAAGTGCCTTCCCTGTCGATAGTGTTGATAGGATAACCGAGATTTACCGGTTTGCTCCAATCGCCGCCTGGTCCTTTTCTCGCATAAAAAAGATCTTCATCGCCATAGCCGGGCCAGTAGTTGGAAGTGAAATACAGGGTTTGATTATCGGCATGTATAAAGGGACATTGTTCATCGCCAGGTGTGTTCACAGAAGGACCGAGGTTTTCCGGTTCGCCCCAGCGTCCATTGGGTTGAAGATGGCAAACATAAATATCGCATCCTCCCAAACCACCCAATCGCCTGCTGGCAAAATACAGATCCCTTTTATCAGGAGAAAGGCAGGGCTGTGAATCCCATTGGTCGGAGTTGATCTTCCCGCCGAGATTGATGGCTTCACCCCAACCGTCGGGAGTGAGATAGGAAATATAAATATCGCAGCTGCCAAAACCATCAGGGCGGTTGCAACCGGTGAATACCAGCCATTGTCCGTCCTGTGAAATATTTTGTGCGCCTTCATTCAGCGGAGTGTTCACTTCGCCTGGCACTGGCGCTGCTTTATCCCAATTCTTTTCTTTGAGGTGGCTTGAAAAAAAATCTTCATTATTACCAAGACGGCGAGTAAAGACGAGCTCCTGCCCATCAATAGTCAATGATGGAAAATATTCGGACTGTGTGGTGTTAATTGCATCGCCTGCATTACGGGGAGAGAACACATAATCTCCTGCCGGATGCTGACGGGCATACTCCACCGCAAAAGCATAACATTTTTTCCGGTATTCGGCTGCTTTAAGCGCGGTAGAATTGCTCGGTGGTTTTTTATCGAGGTATTCTGTGATAGCGGCAAGGGCTTTTTCGAATTGTCCCAGCCGGGCCAGATTAATAGAGTAGGGTAGTTTCGATTCAATGGTATAACCGGGATCGCGGGGAAATGCTTTTTCAAAATAGTCAATGCTCAACTGGTAATTCCTGAGATCACTGTACACGCCGCCAAGGGAGAGATAGGCATCTACATAATCTGGGTCCGATTCGATGCATTGTTTTAATAAAGTAGCGGCTTGTTCCAGGTGGCCTTCCTGTGCCTGGGCAATCGCTTTGTCGTAAATAGACCTTACTTTCTTGTTTACTTTACCGGGATCATAGGTTTGAGAAAAACCGAGAGTGAGAGAAAAGCTGGATAGAAGTAAAAAGAATAGTTTTTTCATTGGTAAACAGGGTTACAAATACTAATAACGAAACTA
>CBHEUU010000128.1:0-9288 GCA_965990355.1 uncultured Chitinophagaceae bacterium | reverse complement strand
AAACTGCTTGGCAAAAATGAAGATGCTGTTTCATTCCGGCAATTAGCTGCAAACGTGAAAAAAGCGTTTAACGAAAAGTATTTCAATCCACAAACCAAACAGTATGCAACCGGCAGCCAGGCTGCTAATGCAATGGCATTATATATGGACCTTGTTGAACCGGCTGAAAGAAATGCTGTAATCGCTAACCTGGTAAAAGATATCCGGGATCGTGGGAATGCCTTAACAGCAGGAGATATTGGTTATCGCTATGTGCTGCGCGCACTGGAAGATGCAGGCCGCTCTGATATTATTTTTGATATGAACAGCCGTACGGATGTGCCGGGGTATGGCTATCAATTGGCACACGGTGCTACAGCGCTTACCGAATCATGGCAGGCTTATCCATCTGTATCCAACAATCATTTTATGTTAGGGCATTTGATGGAATGGTTCTATGCAGGTCTTTGCGGCATCAAGCAGGCAGATGACGCAGTGGCGTATAATAAGATCGAGCTTCATCCGCAGCCTGTAGGAGATCTTACCAATGCTTCGGCTACTTATCATTCAGTATATGGGCCTGTGAAAGTATCCTGGAAAAAGAATGGCCGGACATTTAGCCTAACGGCCAGCATTCCTCCAAATACAAAAGCGACTATATATTTTCCATCCAATCAAACTTACCGGCAGCCGGTAAATATTGGGTCCGGTGATTATACATATACCGTTCAATTGAAGTAAAAGTGTTTATGATGATGAAAGAAGTATTTATCTGTTTATTTTCCCTGGTATCAATGACTATATCTGCCCAACAGTCAAGAACCATGATTGATTTTAATAAAGGCTGGAAATTTGCTTTGCAGAATGACAGCACTGCTGCTGGTATTAATTTTCCGGATCAGCAATGGAGAGTATTGGGCCTTCCTCACGATTGGAGTATTGAAGGTGAATTTAAAAAAGATAATCCTGCTACCACGCAGGGAGGAGCTTTTCCAGGTGGCATTGGATGGTACCGGAAATCGTTTGTATTGCCGGCTACATGGAACGGTAAAAACGTAGCTATTGAATTCGATGGTGTTTACCGTAATAGTGAAGTATGGATCAACGGTCATTATTTAGGAAAACGGCCGAATGGGTATATTTCTTTTCAGTATGATCTTAGTCCTTACCTGTTAAAATCCCCTGCAAAAAATATTATCGCGGTTAAAGTAGACAATAGCCTGCAACCTAACTCCAGATGGTATACCGGATCCGGTATTTACCGTAATGTGCGGCTGGTAGCAACAAACTCATTGGCCATAAAACATTGGGGAACTTTTATTCAAACAAAACCCATTCCGGGAAAAGAAGAGTTTTTATTGAATATAGAAACTACCCTCCGGAATAACGATCACAACTCTTCTTCCGGCGAACTGGAATTTATAGTGCTTGATCAGAATGGCCGGCAGGTATTGCGTTCAAAAGCAAGCAAGTTTCGGGCTGATAAACCGGAGATCGTTCTGAAAGAAGAGTTATTGTTGAATAAGCCTGTACTATGGACAATCGAAAATCCTTTTTTATATAAACTGGTAACAAGGATCAGCCGGAACGGGAACCTGATAGATAGCTACGAAACAACATTCGGCCTTCGCTCTTTTTATTTTGATGTAAATAAAGGATTTTTTCTGAATCAAAAACCAGTAAAAATAAAAGGTGTATGCATGCATCATGACCTTGGTGCGTTGGGGGCGGCAGTGAATACCCGTGCTATTGAGCGGCAACTGGAGATCTTGAAAACAATGGGATGTAATGCTATCCGGACAGCGCATAATCCCCCTGCTCCAGAGCTACTGGAGCTTTGCGATAAAATGGGTTTCCTGGTGATGGTGGAAGCGTTTGATATGTGGAAGAAGAAAAAGAACAAGTATGATTATTATGCTGATTTTGAAGATTGGCATGTAAGGGACATGCAGGATATGGTATTGCGCGATCGCAACCACCCTTCTGTTTTTATGTGGAGTGTTGGCAATGAGATCAGGGAGCAGTTTGACAGTACAGGCATTACTATCACACGCGAACTAGTCTCCATCGTCAAAGCGCTGGATACAACAAGACCGGTTATGGCTGCATTGAGTGAATGGAATCCCGCAAAAAACTATATGTATCAATCAGGAGCCCTGGATATTGTTGGTCTGAATTATCATCATGAAGTATATGAGGATTTTAAAAAGTATTACCCCGGGCAGAAATTTTTAGGAGCAGAAAATATGTCGGCCCTGGCAACCCGTGGGCATTATGATTGGCCGTCAGACAGCAGCTATTTCTGGCCGGCGCGTTCACCCATGAAATATGTGGAGAATGGGAATCCTGATTATACAGTGTCCGCTTACGACCAGGTGGCGGCTTATTGGGGAAGCACACATGAACAGACCTGGAAGATCATCCGGCGTCATGATTATCTTTCCGGTTTATTTGTATGGACAGGTTTTGATTACCTCGGTGAACCTACGCCTTATCCCTGGCCGGCAAGAAGTTCTTATTTCGGGATCGTGGACCTGGCCGGTTTTCCTAAAGATGTTTATTATATGTATCAATCGGAGTGGACCGGTAAAACGGTGCTGCATATTTTGCCGCACTGGAATTTTGAAGGCCGTGTTGCAAATAAACCAGTGGATATTTGGGTGTATTATAATAATGCAGACGAAGTGGAATTATTTTTGAATAGTCAATCACTGGGTACCAAACGGAAGGGAAAGGAAGATCTGCATGTAATATGGAGAGTGCCTTTTAGTCCCGGCGAATTAAAAGCGGTTTCAAGAAAGAATGGTCAAACAGTTAAAGAAGAAAAAATACATACAGCAGGAAAACCTGCCAGAATTGAATTGCGTGCTGACCGGTCAGTCATAAAAGCAGATGGAAAAGATCTTTCATTTGTTACCGTAAGGATCCTGGATAAAGACGGTTATCCTGTTCCGGATGCGGCCAATGAAGTGGAATTCAAGGTCAGCGGTGAAGGCATATTGCGGGCAACAGATAATGGTTACCAGGCAGACACCAGCTCGTTTATAAATAGTCATCGCCGTTGCTGGAAAGGGATGGCTTTGGGTATCATACAGGCTACCGCAAAAAAGGGAAATATTACATTAAAGGTGAGCGCTCCCGGTTTGACGCCGGCTGTGTTGAGGCTGAATACGACGAATTAGGCTTTCAAAACATGGCAGAACTTCCATATCTGTTTTCCAGGGAAATAGTAAAATATTCCATCTTTTTAGTTAAACCTTACATTGTTGCCGCTGTTACCGGAAAGTACCTTTAATTGTGTGAATGACAATAATAGCCTTACTGTTTCATTCACTTCTAACGATAAAAAACGCATCTCGATGAAAAGGGTTTCGCTTGTGCTTGCTACAAAAAAACTGCAGCGTTCTTCTGCTGTTCCCACATCTTTTCCTATACGTGTAATTACCCTTATCGCTCTCAGTTTGTTCAGCAGTTATTTGTTTGCACAAAAAACTGAAACTGCGCCAACGGCTGAGTACCGCAAAGTGATACATGACCGGGTAGTAAAAATCGTGAACGTATTGGGCATTACTGATAGTACGAAATACAATAAAGTAGTGGAGACTGTTTCATCCCAATACTTTGCACTCAATTCCATTCATGAAAACAGCAAAAAAAGTATTGAGCAGATCAAATCACAAACTGCAGCCGATGCGCAGCAAGAAACAATAAAAAAAGAGGAAGAAATAAAATTAAATCTCCTGAAGCAGCAACACGCTGCATTTATCGCTCAATTAAAAAAAGATCTTACAGAAGAGCAACTGGAGAAAGTAAAAGATGGGATGACCTACAGTGTGTTGAAAGTTACCTGGACCGCTTACCAGGATATGATCCCCACTCTTAAAGCAGAAGAAAAAGAAAAAATATATACCTGGCTGGTGGAAGCACGTGAACTGGCGATGGATGCAGAATCATCTGAAAAGAAACATGCTGTTTTTGGAAAATATAAAGGACGTATTAATAATTATCTGTCATCTGTTGGTTATGATATGAAAAAAGAAGAAAAAGCCTGGCAGGCCAGGATCAGGGAACGGAAACAACAACAGAAAGAAGAAAAGAATTGATTGCCGGTAAGATTGCACAACATCTCTACAACCATAAAACAAAGCCATATGAACTGCTCGCGACTACCAAAACTGCTGCTGCTGTTACTTATGCTGTGTAGCGCTGTTCTTTCTTTTGCGCAGGAAAGAACGGTTACAGGTAAGGTAATGGATAAATCAGCAAACAATATACCGCTCGTAGGTGTATCCATCAAAGTAAAGAACGGAACTCAATCCACTACCACCGATGTGAACGGTAACTTTTCGATCACCGTTCCATCCAATGAAGCTATTATTACATTCACTCACGTTGGATACGGCATTATAGAAACCAAAGCGGGGTCTGGCGCTCTTTCCATTCAAATGGAGAACCTGGCTTCCGATCTCAACGAAGTGATTGTAGTGGGATATGGCAACCAGAAAAAATCACACCTTACAGGAGCGATTGAAACCATTAAAGCAAAAGAAATAGAAGACCTTCCTGTCGGCAATCTTGGTGCCGCATTGGCCGGAAGGGTGCTTGGCGTGAATGTAAGTGGTGGTACAGGCCGTCCCGGCTCTACTGCTTCTTTGACCATCCGCAATCCTTTGTCGCTTGCAAAAGATGGTGGCAATAACTCACCCCTGATCGTTATAGACGGAGTGATCCAGGTTACCTCACAAGGCGCAAATGACATGACATTGTTCAACAGCCTTGATCCTTCGGAAGTAGAGAGCGTGAGTTTTCTGAAAGATGGTGCAGCGGCTGTTTATGGTTCACGTGCTGCAAACGGAGCCGTTATTGTAACAACAAAGAGAGGTACAACAGGCAAACCCCGCATCAGCTACAGCGGTTCTATTGCTACTAACAATGAAGCTTACCGTACAAAAATGATGAGTGCTTACGAACTGGCACGTTATGTAAATATTGTGAACGGACCTTATGGTGCCAACGTAGCTGATCTTAACGACAGAACAAGATATTTCAGCCAGGATGAACTGGACCATTTCAATACCATCAATTATGATTGGTTAAATGAAGCCTGGTCTTCTTCCTACAACACTCGCCACGCTGTGAATGTAAGTGGTGGTTCAGATAAAGCTACTTATTTCGCCAACGTTTCCTATTACGCACAAAATGGTAATATGGGAAAATTGGATTATAAAAAATGGACTTATCGTGCGGGCGCAGATGTGGCTGTGGCAACTGGTTTTAAAGTAGGTCTGCAAGTAGCAGGCAACTATGCTTCTTCTCTCGAAATGAACAGCAAGATCGGTGGTGAAAATGCTGAGAACGATTACAGGAATTTGTTGAGAACGCCGAAATATGTGCCTCCTTATATTGATGGCCGCCCTGTAAGACCTCCCGGCGCAAGCGGCAGCAGTAACTTATCTGCTTATCATTTCTTTGAGCTGAACAGGCTGGATAACTATATGGACAAAGATGACAATGTATCTACTGTTAATCTTTATGCAGAATATGAAGCGCCTTTCCTGAAAGGGCTGAAAGCAAGGATTTCTTATGCTCGAAATTCAGGATATGGGCATGATGCAAGGATCGGTTCCAGGTATATGCTGTACCGTTTTAACCTGCAAGGCGATAACCAACATATTTATGACGGGGCTACTGTTCGCGACTCGGCTTTTTATACTAATGATAACAGCGTCCGTTTCTTTAATAAGTCCTCTTTGCTGACGCAAACCAATTTTACGCTGTCATATAGCAAATCATGGGGAAAGCACACCATATCTGCATTGGCAAGTGTGGAACGTTCAGAAGCTGAATCAACCCAGGAGGATGTTTCAAAAGAAAATCCTTCTCCTTTCACCAATGGACAATTCAACACAGCTTTTGGTGCGATTGATGGCCGGACCTTTGCTTATGAAGGCGGCAATCTTGGTTATGTTGGCCGTGTTAACTACGCTTATGCAGGCAAATACCTTGGTGAGTTCCTGTTCCGCACAGATGCTTCCAACAAATTTGCCCCGGAAAATTATTGGGGGAAGTTTTATTCACTGAGCGCCGGCTGGGTTATTTCTGCCGAAGACTGGTTTAAATCATCTACGGTTAATTTCCTGAAACTGCGTTATTCAATCGGCATGCTGGGTAAAGATGATACAAGGGCATGGCAATGGAGACAACGCTACACTTTCCAGAATGGAAAAGGTGGACAATTTGGTGCTGACAACAACCCCGCAGATATCGGTATGAAGATGGAAGTATCGCCAAATCCTGATGTTACCTGGAGTGATGACCTTAAACAGAATATCGGTATTGATGCGCGTTTCCTTAACAGCAGGCTTTCAACTACACTTGAATTGTTCTATAACAAGGGCACCAACATGTTGATTGAACGCACTGGTGTTGTACCTGTAACAGTAGGCGGTTCTATCGCTTCTCAAAACTGGGGGGCTATCAATTTCTTTGGATATGAATTGGCTGTTGGTTGGGATGGCCGCGCAGGAAAGGATTTTACGTATGGTATCAGTGCAAGGCTCTCCTGGTCTGACAACAAAGTGAAAGAAGGTAATTTCAACGATTACGATATCAAATTCCCCTGGAATGCACAACATAATCTATCAACTGACAATGGTAAATTGGGATATGATAATCTCGGTATGTTCCAGACACAGGCAGATGTGGATGCTTATGTTTCCAAATACAGCATCACTTCCGTATTCGGAACTCCTGCTGCCCAGTTGAGGCCAGGTATGCTTTATTACCGGGATGTAAGAGGTGCATTGCAGGCTGATGGCTCTTTTGCCGGCCCCGACGGTATTATTGATAACAACGACCAGGTGAAGCTCACCAATAGAGCATCCAACCATTATGGTTTTGGTATGACCCTGAAAGCAGCGTATAAAGGATTTTCTTTTGATTGTGTGTTAGGCGGATCTTTTGGTGGCGGATGGAGTGAGATAGATGCAAGGAACACGCTGGAAAGAAATATTGATAACCTATATCAGAACGGGCCAAGTTATTGGGCAGATGTGTATGATCCAAATCTGAATCCAACTGGTAAATATCCCAATCCTTATTATTCAGATATCAGCCTTACGCCATTATCCAATTTCTGGAAAGTAAACTCTTTCCGTTTGCGGATAAGGAATGCCAACCTGAATTATTCATTGCCAAAATCAATCACCGATAAACTGCATATAAGCAGTGCCCGCGTGATATTAACGGCATTGAACCCGCTGAATCTTTACAATCCGTATGATTACAGGGATTCAGAAGGAGCATGGGATACTTATCCTGTATTAAGAACATTCTCTGTTGGAGTAAATGTTACGTTATAAAACAGGATTAAAACAACATAAAAAAACTGTATCGAGTTTTAGGATGAGATACACAGAAAATAAAAGCCAGATGAAAAAGAATATAATTAATTGCCTGTTGATACTGGTAGTGCTGGGAAGTTGCAAGAAAGACTTCCTGGAAGAAAAAAGGGACCTGACAGGTGTGAATGAAGAAGTATTTAAAGACCCACAAATGGCCAAAGCCTATGTTGGGTATATCTATGGATTGTTTCAGCCTGCAGACAATGCCATATCAATGGTGAATTATCAAACCAATGCCAATGGCACTTATAGTGATGCATACACCAAAACAACGGATGAGCTGGCCGGACAAACAGATTTCAACCGCGAGTGGGCGGCTATTGCTATCAATCAAAACCATGCGAATCAATATTTCGGCCAAACAGTGACCGCATCTATTGCCAATAACGTATGGACACGTATGAAGCAGATCAATCTTTTTCTCGATGAAATAGATAAACATGGCTTGTTGCCTGAAACAACTGCGCCATTAAAAGGACAGATGTATTTCTGGAGGGCTTACCAGTATTTTGAATTGCTGAAATTGTATGGTGGTGTGCCACTGGTATTGATACCACAAAACCCGATCATCGTTGATGGCGATCATAGTAATGAAGTGCAGCGTTCTTCTTCTGCAGAAACCGTTGCTCAAATTGAAAAGGACCTTGATCAGGCTATTGCTTTATTGCCAGGTAAATGGCCTGCTTCAGACTGGGGCCGGATCACCAGTGGCGGTGCCGCTGCCCTGAAAGGCCGTGTGCTGCTGACATGGGCAAGTCCGTTGTTTAACCGTAATGATGACAGGGCCCGCTGGCAGAAATCGTATGATGCCAACCTTGCTGCAAAAACACTGCTTGAATCAAATGGCTTTGGTCTTTTCGCTACCGGCGGCTTCACTGATGCAAAAGCATGGGAGAATATGTGGTTCCAACAAACAGACAATCCTGAAGGAGTGATCGTTGTTGGTTTCAATAATATCCAAACCGATCAAACCCAACGGAACAATGGCTGGGAGCAGGCTGCACGCCCCAAGCAGCTATTAGGTGGAGGCTCTATTTCTCCTACCAAGCAGATCGTGGATGCATTCCCGATGAAAGATGGAAAAATGCCGGGCGATCCTACATCTACCTATACGTATGATCCCAAGAAGTTTTATAAAAACAGGGATCCCCGTTTTTACAAAACTTTTGCTTACAATGGCGCTGTATGGCCTTATAGCGCTAATCCAAACTATCGCCAGTGGACTTACTACTGGTCAACTACATCATCTGCTGCTACGCCTAATAAGAGCACAGAAACTGCAGGCGCCAATTCAAGTGGTATTTATTTAAGAAAAGCTACCAATCCATCGGCTAATAATTCTTCCGGCAGTTTCGAGTTTAGCGGAACGGATTATATGGAACTTCGTTTTGCTGAAGTGGTGCTTAACCTGGCAGAGTCTGCTATAGGTGCAGATAAACCGGGTGAGGGATTGACTTATATCGGGGCAGTGAGGCAGAGGGCTGGCATTGAAAACAATGATGGTGCATATGGCCTGAGCGCAGCTGCGGGCGACAGGGATAAACTGTTCGCCGCCGTGATCAATGAAAGAAAAGTGGAATTCGCTTATGAAAATAAACGCTTCTGGGATTTAAGACGCTGGTTGCTTTTCAACGATGATTTCGGTACCTGCACCATGCTTAACCAGAAACCAATCAATGGTATGCGCAGAACAGGTTACTGGATCTATGTAAAAAATACCAACGGTACTAAATATGTAGGCAATGATGATCCCATGGTAAAGAAGTCAAATGGAGTGGCGCCGGTTATAGACCGCGAGCCATTTACATTCCCTCCGGGCGTTTCCAATATGGAGCAATACGTGGATTATTTATATGATAACCACTTTGAGACGCTGGAACGTGATAACCTGGACCCAACCAACCCG
>CBHEUU010000127.1:0-9349 GCA_965990355.1 uncultured Chitinophagaceae bacterium | reverse complement strand
TCACATTTTAGAATCGACTGTGGATAATAGTGGCACCTTTTTTAATGGTTTGTGATGCTTTTTTAATCAATGCTATTACTGTTTGCAATACAATAAGTGTATGAATGTTGTTTTTGCATTCTTTTGAAAGCCTTGACCAGCCTATATTACAAAGGATGACATTTTATAAGTTTAATGAATGATCATAGTTTTTTATCAACTGCAAACATGATTTGTCACGCATTTAAAAGTGCACTGAACCGGTAAAAAGACAGGTTAGGTTGCCCAAAAATTTTTTGCCCTGGCAGGCGCTTCCGGCTACAAAAAATGGCTTTTACTTTCCTTTGGGCGACTTATGCGGTTAACTTTGCGGGCAAATATTCCTATTTATGAAGTTTGATAAACCTGTTCCGCTTACCCGGATAGCTTCTCTGATCAACGCAGAGCTTATTGGTAATACTACTGCGCAAGCCACTGGTATCAATGAGATACATAAAGTAGAAGAAGGAGACCTTGTGTTTGTTGATCACCCAAAGTATTATGAGAAGTGCATTCAATCTGCTGCCAGTTATATCATCATTAATAAACAGACAGACTTTCCTGAAGGAAAAGCATTGCTGATCACAGAAGATCCTTTTGAAGCGTATCAAACTATTATCCGCCACTTCAGACCCTTTGCCCCATCTATGCAAATGATCAGCGAAACTTCTTCAGCAGGGGAAGGAACAGTGATCATGCCGGGTGCTTATATTGGTAATCATGTACAGATCGGGAAAAATTGTGTGATCCATCCAAATGTCACCATCATGGACCATTGCATTATCGATGATGAAGTGGTGATACAGGCAGGCACTGTAATTGGAAGTGATGCGTTCTATTACAATAAAAAAACCAACCGGGATATTCATTACAAACGAATGCTCAGTGCCGGCCGCGTAGTTATTGAAAAGGGTGTGGAGATCGGCGCAGGCTGTACGATAGACAGGGGCGTAAGCGGCGATACATTGATCGGCGCCGGCACCAAAATAGATAATCTTGTTCATATCGGTCATGATACAGTAATAGGAAAAAACTGCCTCTTTGCTGCACAGGTTGGTATTGCAGGAGCCACTATTATCGAAGACAATGTGATATTGTGGGGACAGGTAGGCGTAAGCAAAACCCTTACTATCGGTAAAGATGCCGTTGTGCTGGCGCAAAGTGGTGTGCCAGCTTCACTGGCCGGTGGCAAGACCTATTTCGGGTACCCGGCAGAAGATGCTTCTCAGAAAAAGCGGGAGCTGGTGTGGATTAAGAGAATACCTCAGTTGTGGGATAAAATAATGAAAGGCCATTAGTGCCCTTCATAATCATAGGGTAGTTGGTCTGCAATATTCTTCCAGCTCCAGTATCCCTGGTTTATCCAGTCTTTCTGATCATAATAATAACCATTCTCTTTAATGGCAATTCCGTCTTTCAGATCAATATAAGAGATCTGGATGGCGACGTTTTTGGGTAGCTTGAACTGTTTCAGGTATTCAGGATCGGGTTTTTGTTTGGCATAAGTGATACTGATCTTGCGCGGATACCAGATCTCTATCTGAAGCGTACTGTCCAGCGGGCCATAGTACAATGTATCATAAGGATTGGCAATGCGGTTGAATTTTTTATCATTGGCTTCATCCAGCATATCTATTGTATAACCATCTTCCAGGAGAGTGCTGTCGTAATAACTGCGCATGAAATGCAATTTGGAACCATAGTAGGCCTTTTCCCGGTTCACTGTCCATACTTTTTTAAGACTATCGCTTCCATCGAGTTCTGAGTAGAGGCAGAAGCCGCTGTAAGAACTGATGTCTGTATTATAGTTATAAATAAATGAATCGAGTTGATAACGGAGGTTATAACCCAGCGCTTTGTTTTCCATTTGCAAAGGCTCAGTAGCTAACACGCGCAGTTTGTTGCTTTTCTTAAGAAGATAAAACTTCAGGACTTCAGGGTTGAGCAGGGTTGTTTTAGCAGCATTAGGTGTGGTGCCAATAAAATGTTCAACAAAGAAGCTGCCATACCGCTCCCATCCGTCTTTCAGTTCATTACTGCTTTTAATGATCACTTCCGTCATGCTTTTTTCTTCCCTCGCCAATTCAATATCCGGAAGTGCTGCATCTGAATGGCTGATCCGAAGCTGACGTGTTTGATAACCTGTAAAGCTGACGATCAATTCATACCCGCCGGATTTAAGGGAAAGCGAAAACTCACCCTGTTTATTGGTTACTGTTCCAACAGTAGTGTTCTGACAATATACAGAAGCTCCGGTCAGCGGCTCTTTGGTAGCAGAGTCAATGATCTTTCCTGAAACAGTGAATTGCGCTTTTACTGATAAGGAGATAATACACAAGAGCAGGAAAACAAGGTGCCTGGGGTTTTGCATAGTACTGAATTGAGTATTAAAGATACGTGTTAAGGATCGTCGGAAATAGCGTAATTGTGCTACGGAAAATACTTTTAACAACGTCTTTGAAAAGCTATTTGCCCATATATTTCTTACAAGCTTCCCGTATGCTTTCTTCAAGTGGCGTAAAACTGAACCCTGGTAATGCCTGCTTTATTTTATTGTTTTCAAACGTTGTACTGCTGTGTGCCACTATTGCACTTTCTTTAGTAAGCACTGGTGAGTGGCCGGTGAATAGTGATTTAATTTTTTCCCATCTCCAGGCAATGCCCATCAATGCCGGTGTGGTTTGCCTTTTGGGTTTTGGTCTGCCAAATGCTTCAGCCATCGTAAACAGCAGTTGCTTGAAAGTCCAATTGTCGCCATTAACAACGTATCGCTGTTCCGTTATATCCGTTTCCATTAATAACACAGCAGCTTTTGCTACATCTTCCACTGCCACAAAACCATTTTTGCCGGGACTATACCAGTTGAACCCATTGTAAACGCTTTTAAAAATAGCGCTGCTGCCATTATTCCAATCGCCATAACCAAGAATGGTTGCAGGATTGAGGATCACGGCATTCAATCCCTCACCAATTCCGCGCCACACTTCCAGCTCGCCTTTATGTTTGCTTTTGGCATAATGCGTATTGGCCTTACTATTTTCCCATTTGCTGTTTTCATTGACCGATTGACCCTTAAGCGTACGCCCCAATGCAGCAACAGAACTGATATGCACAAAGCGGCGGACATTCTGCTCCAATGCCATATTCACCACATTGGCCGTGCCTTCTACATTTACTTTGTACATCTGTTTCCTGTGGCGGGAAGAAAAGGAAACAACTGCAGCAGAATGAATGACTGTATCAATATCCTGCATTATTTCTGAAAGAAAAATAACATCCAATATATCACCCTCCACCCATTCCACCTGGTTAAGAACAGCTGCTGGAATAAAATCCGGTAAATGTGAGCTCTCCCGGCGGATGGCTCTCACAGCATATCCTTTCCCGACCAGTTCTTTTATGATATAAGCACCGAGAAACCCGGTACCACCCGTTACAAGGATCTTAGTAGACAAGTTTGATAAATTGGTTATTAAAGTAGCTGCGAAGATAATTATGATTGGTTGACGCTGTGATCATAATATCCCTTTCCTGTTTTCCGGCCCCATTCGCCCTTTTCCACTTTTTCTTTTTGAATATAAGATGGTTTTAGCCGGACCGGCTGATCCATCTGTTCATATACAGAGCAGCTGACTGCATAGTTCACATCATTACCGATAAGGTCCATTAACCTGAACGGTCCCATTTTAAAACCGGTTGCTTCCAGCAGGTTATCCAGTTGGGCAAAGCCGGCTTTATTTTCTTCAGCCAGCCTTAATGATTCAATATAAAATGGCCTTGCCACGCGGTTCACAATAAAGCCTGGAGAATCTTTACATACCACAGGTGTTTTTCCCATGGCTTTCGCCAGGGTTACCAGTTCCCGCACAAGGGCAGGTTGCGTATAACGGGTGGATACCACTTCCACCAGTTTCATTAATGGCGCCGGATTAAAAAAGTGCAGACCGATCACCCGTTCAGGGTTTTTTATGCCAGATGCAAGTTCGGTTACAGATAAAGAAGAAGTGTTGCTGGCAAAAACGCATTCACTATGATTGATCTCTGCCAGTTGATTAAAAAGGGCAATTTTAACAGCAGGTTTTTCTACAATGGCTTCGATGAACACATCAGCCAGGCAGCTTTGCAGGTCGGAAGTAAATACGATCCGATCATAAATGTGTTTCTTTTCTTCCTCACTCAGCTTTTGCTTTTCTACAGCTTTTTGCAGGTTTTTTTCGATCTCCACTCTTGCCTTATTGAGTACTTCCGGATTGAGATCATATAATAAAGTAAAGAATCCTGCCTGTGCAGAAACCTGTGCAATACCGCTGCCCATGGTACCGGCCCCACAAACACAAATGCTGTTGATGTTCAAGATGGCTGATTTAGGTTGTAAAGATATTTGTTTATCTTAAGTAAAATTTTTGCCATGTCTGAACCAAATGCTGAGCAATCAGCCATACCAGTTACTCCGGCGCCGGAAAAGAGTGCGCCTAAAGCAAAAACCCCATCCACTATTGCTTTTGCCATTGGCGTTCTGTTGTTTTTTATGCCTTTTGTAGACATACAATGCAATAATATGTCGCTGCAGAAAGTAAATGGCGCGGAGCTGGCAACCGGTTTTAAGATCAAAGGACCGGGTACAGGAAATTCTTTCCTGGAGGGGCTGGATAATCGCGGTGGCCAGCCAAGGACATATTCGGATGGCAATGATAAAAAAGATCCTAATGTATATGCATTGGCTGCCCTTGTGTTGGGGGCATTGGGACTTTTATTATCTATTTCCAATGCCAGGATAGGAGGTGTTGGAGGAGTATTAACCGGATCCCTGGCTGCTGCATCATTGATCGGTTTATTCGTCGATATCCATCAGCAGGTAAGTGCAGATATCGGTTTAAAAGATGGCGGGGCGGATGTAAAAATAGCAGTGGAGTTTACACCCTGGTTTTACCTGGCCGTAGTTTCCTTTATAGCTGCAGCTTACTTCAGTTATAAGCGGATGAAAACATAAATTGTAAGCGGCTATATTGCCGAGCTGAACTGCTTCAGGAACCGCACATCGTTTTCGCTGAATAGGCGGATATCATTGATATCATATTTCAGCAAAGCTGGGCGTTCGATACCCATTCCAAAAGCGAAGCCTGTATATTTATTAGGATCAATGTGGCAGTTCTGCAACACATTCGGATGCACCATTCCGCAACCCAGGATCTCTACCCAACCTGTTTTCTTGCAAATATTGCAACCAGTGCCACCGCAGATAAAGCAGGTGACGTCCATTTCAGCGCTTGGTTCAGTAAAAGGAAAATAAGAAGGACGGAAACGCACTTTTACATCCTTACCATACATTTCTTTTACAAAGAAATATAGTGTTTGCTTGAGATCGGCAAACGATACGTTCTCGTCGATATACAAACCTTCTACCTGGTGGAAAAAGCAATGGCTGCGTGCACTCACGGTTTCATTGCGGTACACACGGCCCGGGCATACCACACGAATGGGCAGGCGTCCTTTTTCCATCTCCCTGATCTGGGTATTGCTGGTATGCGTGCGAAGCACCCAATCAGGATTTTGCTGGATATAAAAAGTATCCTGCATATCGCGTGCAGGGTGATGCGGAGGCAGGTTGAGTGCGCCGAAATTATGCCAGTCATCTTCGATCTCAGGGCCTTCTGCTTCTGCAAATCCCAGGCGCTGGAAAATGGAAACGATCCTGTTTTTCATCAGCGTAATGGGATGGCGGCTACCCATGGGGATAGGATCACCGGGAAGGCTGAGGTCAAGCTGCAGGGCTGAACCGGTTGTTCCATTATCTGCCGATTGCTTCAGCTCTTCGTATTTCTGTTCTGCAAAAAGCTTGAAATCATTCAGTATTTGCCCGAATTCCTTTTTCCTGTCGGTCGGCACATTTTTCATTTCACCCATTACCGTTTTTACAAGACCTTTTGTGCCCAGGTATTTTATGCGGAATTCTTCCACTTGCTTTTCATCAGCGGCAGTGAAAGAAGAGATTTCTTTTTTGAACGCTCCGATTTGTTGTAACAGTGTCTCCATAATTCGGGCAAAGATAGGTTATGGGCTGGAAAGGGAAAAGCAGGTAATCATCCGTAGCATTCGTTGCTTAAATTTGCCGTTATATGTCAGACTATCTTCACCTTTCCGATTTCCTTTCTCCTCTCAATCTGCATGAAATTTCGCAGGATGAAGGCTATAAAGACGGGCAATTGGGAAAGATCATATCCGTATATGATGGCGAAATGCCCGACCTCAGCGATGTGCAAGTGGTATTGGTTGGTTGCGGGGAACAACGCGGCAGTGGCATGATCGGTTCAGAAAACAGAACACCGGATACAGTCCGCCGCCATTTTTACCAGCTTTTTTACTGGCACACAGATATCCGCATTGCCGATATAGGCAACCTGCAACCCGGCGCTTCTTTCAACGATTCCTATGCAGCACTTAAAACGGTGATCAAGGAATTGACGGCTGATGGAAAAACGGTGGTGATCCTGGGCGGTTCCCATGATCTTACCCTGGCTCAGTATCATGCCAATGCTGATAGTAAACGTTTGATGGAAGCATCTGTAGTGGATGCATTGATCGACCTGGATATGACCTCCCCTTTCCGGCATCAGAATTTCCTGATGGAAATGCTGACAGGAGAACCGAATTACATGCGCCATTATAATCATATAGGCTTTCAGAGCTATTATGTTCATCCGCGTATGCTTGAAACACTGGATAAGCTTCGCTTTGATTGCTTTCGCGTGGGGCATGTAAAGGAAAGCATCGATGAAATGGAACCGGTGATCCGCAACAGCAATCTCTTTTCATTTGATATATCAGCCATCGCCAATGCATATGCCCCGGCGAATGCACTCACTCCAAATGGTTTTAATGGTGAAGAAGCCTGTGCACTGATGCGTTATGCGGGCATGAGCCCGAATGTGAACAGCGTCGGTATTTATGGCTACCAGGCGCAACATGATCGTGATGAACTGACAGCCCGCCAGATCAGCCAGATGCTTTGGTACCTGGTGGATGGAAAGAGCCGTGCGAGAAGGGAAGCATCCCTCGATCAGCGCGATTCATTCAATGAATATCATACAGCTTTTGCAGAAGTGGAAACCACTTTTTTGCAAAGCAAAAAAACAGGCCGCTGGTGGATGCAGCTGCCCGATAAAAAATACATCGCCTGCAGTTATAAAGATTATCTGCTGGCGAGCAGTAATGAAATTCCTGAGAGATGGCTGAGAGCGCAGGAACGGCAATAAAAATGATAGAGACTAATTTTAATAAATGCACAAAAGAAGCTCATGATTAAAACAGGTATTTGTTCATTCGGAATGAGCGGGAAAGTATTTCATGCCCCTTTTTTACAGGCGCATCCGGGTTTTGATTTGGCTGCAATTGTTGAAAGAACAAAGAATGATTCGAGGGAAAGATATCCTGAATCCGAATTGGTGCGCTCAGTGGAAGAGTTGCTGGAAGATGCATCCCTGCAATTGATCATTGTGAATACACCAGTGCAAACGCATTTTGATTATGCAAAAAAAGCCATACTGGCAGGTAAGCATGTAGTGGTGGAAAAGCCATTTACCGTTACATCGGCACAGGCGCAGGAATTAGTAGACACGGCAAAAGAAAAAGAAGTATTCCTGTTTGTATTCCAGAACCGTCGCTATGACGGCGATTACAGGGCTATAAAAAATGTGCTGGAAACAAAACTGATTGGTGAAATAAAAGAAGCGGAAATAAGATACGACCGCTATCGTCCCGAGATAAGCCCCAAAAAACATAAAGAAACAGATCTTCCCGGTGCTGGTATTACCTACGATTTAGGTGCTCACCTCGCTGATCAGGCCCTGCAATTATTTGGCTGGCCTAAAGCTTTGTTTGCCGATATGATGGCAATGCGCGATGGCAGCCCGGTGGATGATTATGTAGAGATCATTTTATATTACCCGTCTTTCAGGGTAAGATTAAAAGCTTCCTGCTTTGTAAAAGAACCAGTGCAGGAATATATATTCAATGGAAGTCTCGGAAGTTTTTTGCAAAAACGGTCCGATCTGCAGGAAACAATGCTGCTGAAAGGCGCTGTACCCAGCCTTCAATCATGGTGCCCTGCTCCGGACCAGCCTGATGGGTTATTGCACACTACTAAAGATGGAAAAGATCTCCGGGAAGAAAGAACTGCTACACCAGGCAATTACATGGGTTTTTTTGAGGATGTTTACCAGGCTATTGTCAACGGAGCACCTAATCCTGTTCCCGGTGAAGATGGCGTAAAAGTGATCCGCCTGCTGGAAGCAGCCAAGCGAAGCGCGAAAGAAAATAAAGTGATATCACTACTATAATTTCAACCCGGACTTAATGCTTTTACGTAAAACTTCTTTTGCGTGGTTATTCCTTTTTATTGCAGCCATTGCTATTGCCAGTTGTTCGTCGCAAAGAATGCTGCGCTCCGCCGAAAAAAAGTTGCTGTCTGAACCAGTAATGCAAACTGCACATATCGGCATCAGCGTTTATGATGCAGAAACAAACAAATACGTATTCAATTACCAGGGAGATAAATATTTTGTACCTGCAAGCAATACCAAGATCCCCACTTGCTATGCAGCCATGAAATACCTCGGTGATAGTTTAACAGCCCTGCAATATATCATCCGCCAGCCTGATACTGTTTTTATTGCAGGAACAGGCAGCCCTGATTTTCTTCACCCCGATTTTAAAAACCAACCTGCATTCAATTTTCTGAAGCAATATAAACAGGTGATATTATCTGTAAAGCCATATACGGATTTTCTGGGTAGCGGTTGGTCGTGGAGTGATTATAAAGAGTATTATATGGCGCAGCGCAGCGACCTGCCATTATATGGCAACGTTATAAGATTCAACTGGCAAAGCGAAAGCAATATTGAAATACTGCCATCTTATTTTAGAACATCAACTGCCATATCAAACCGTTTGCAGGATGGATTTGATATAGAGAAACCATGGGAAGAAAATAAATTCACCTTAACGGAAGGTTCCGGAAAAAGCAGTGATGTTCCTTTTCGCCCTGATGCTGTAACCATTAAAGCTTTACTGGAAGACACACTGAAGTCGTCAGTCACTCTTGATCTGCATCCCCTTTCAACCGGTTTTCAGCGATTGCATTCCCGTCCTGTCGATTCGGTGCTTAAACCCATGATGTTCCGCAGTGATAATTTTTTTGCTGAGCAGACGCTGCTCATGGTGAGCCAGGAAAAGCTGGGAGCAATGGATGACCGGATGATCATTGATACGTTACTGAAAACCGATCTGGCTGATCTTCCGCAAAAACCACGCTGGGTGGATGGATCCGGGCTTA
>CBHEUU010000126.1:0-9494 GCA_965990355.1 uncultured Chitinophagaceae bacterium | reverse complement strand
ATAGCGGGGATATAAACCAAATACCGACCAGGCTTCCTGCTGGTCTTTGGTCAGTTGATCATACACCGGCCATTCTTCTCCTGTTTCCAGGTTGCGGAGATAAAGAACTGTTTTTGTTCTTACCCTTTTAATGAACGAAAGGTATTTGCCATTATGGGATAATTCAGGACGTACAGCGCCGCCGGGTCCGCCTGTTACATTCTCGATCGTTCCTTTATCACGGTCAAACCGTTTGATCACGAAGATCTGGTTGTTCGGGTCTTTATTATATTGGAAGAAACCACCGGGATACATATCCTCACAGAAGTACACATAACGTCCATCGGGTGATATCACCGGTTCATTCACATCCTGCTGATCATTTTTACGGGCAGTCAGTTGAAGACCACCGCCGCCACTAATATGAGACAACCACATTTCACCTGCACCAAGTGAACGGCCGGAAGTAAAATGCTTTCTCGCTACGATGTACTGACCATCGGGCGACCAGGCAGGGTTATTCAGCAAGCGGAAACTTTCTTTGGTAACCTGCGTGGGATTGCTTCCGTCGCGGTCCATTACCCAGATATTATCACCACCTGCTGCATCGGAAGTGAACAGCAGTTTTTTTCCATCAGGACTGAAAGAAGGCTGCAATTCCAATGAATGTCCGCCTCTCACCAGTTTGGCTTCACCGCCGGTAACCGGAATACTGTAAATATCTCCCAGCAGATCGAAAACGATCTCTTTTCCATCAGGGGAAAGATCAAGGTTCATCCAGGTACCTTCATCTACGGTAAATGAAACTGTTTTGTAGGGGCCTTCGGGATTGGTAACATCCCATTTTTTAGCATCCTTTTTCTCCTGTGCAAACAGGGAAAATGCTGCCGGTAATAACAAGGTCGCAGCAATTAGTTTTTTGCAAGACATGTGTTTGGTTTGTGATTGTTTAAGCGTGAAAGTTAAATAAAAATGTAATCGCCGGACTCATGGTATTCTTTTAAAACCAGCCGCTGCTCACCCCCGGAATCCTGCATTTCACCGAGAAAGCAGGGTTTATAACCCCTTTGCCTCTTGCATTTTGCGCTTCTCCGCCCTAGTTTTACTTAAAATTCAAAAGTAATGAACGATTTCAGGGATTTCAGGGAAGAGGCCCGGCAGAGGTGGGAAGCCAGAAGGGAACGTCATGCGCATGGACATATCTGGACCGGTCTTTTTCTTTTGCTTATTGGCGGCATTGCGCTGGTAAAAAGTCTGGGCGTGCCGGTGCCGGTTTGGTTACTCAGTTGGCAGATGCTTCTGATCGCTATTGGCCTCTTTATAGGTTTCCGTAAAGGTTTCCGTGATGGCGGCTGGTTTGTGCCGATCATTGTTGGCGGTATTTTCCTCGTGAATGAATACGTAATGCATGGCGACCTGAAAAGGCATATGTGGCCATTGATACTGATCGTAGTGGGTCTGGTGTTTATCCTTCGCCCGAAGCGCGGAGGCGGATGGCACTCAGCTTCTGAAAAAAAAAATACCTACATGAATGCCGAAACTATAAAGCCTGACCGGGAAGAAACTTATTCGCAGGATGATGTTATTGATTCAACCAACATCTTCAGCGGCTCCAAAAGAGTGATCCTTTCCAAAAGTTTCAAGGGAGGTGATGTAGTGAATATATTCGGAGGAGCGGAAATTGATTTAATGCAGGCTGATATCGATGGTACGGCCGTACTGGAAGTAACTGCCATTTTCGGGGGCGCTACACTTATAGTGCCTTCCAACTGGGCTATCAAAACATCGGATACCGTCACCATTTTCGGCGGCATCAGCGATAAAAGAAAATTTGCTTCTCTATCAGAGCCTTCTACCAAAACACTGGTACTGAAAGGAACGATGATATTCGGGGGAATGGAAATAAAGAGTTATTGAGAGATGTCTGCAGTTGATCTGTAAACAACTGCAAATATCAGCTAACCTTAACCACACAAACTGATTATTATGAACTGGTATCTTGCAAAAATGGTATTCCGCATTGTTTGCGGCGAAGGCGAACACACACCACAATTTGATGAACAATTGCGGCTGGTAGCAGCCGGCAGCAAGGAAGAAGCTTTTACCAAGGCCCAGGAATTAGGATCTGTGGAACAGGAAACCTTTTTCAACAGTAAGGAACAACTGGTGCAATGGCAGTTCATTAATGTCAGTGAATTATATCTGCTAAGTGAATTAATAGACGGCGCAGAACTTTATTCAAGGATAGAGGAAACGGATAATGCAGAATCATATATCTATACAGTCAATCAAAAAGCAGAAAACATTTTCTTCACCCACACACACCAGTTACTTAAACTGGCCTGATAGCATGACTGTATCATTATTTACCGTCAGGCGATTCCTTATCATTTTCAGTATTGCATGGGTGATATTGATGTCGGACCATGCCATCCTGTTGTGGTCGCTCGACTGGCCGGTAGAGTTGGCTATCATTGACAGCCTGATCAGCAACATACTGTTATTGCTGGTTTGCCTGCTGGTGATGAATACGGTTCGCTATTATGCGCCCGGGCTCAATCAATACATGAATATATTGTGCATGTGCATTGTGCTTACGGTCCTGTGGCTGGTGCTGAGTAAATGGCTGTTGAGCATTACGCTGGATTCGTATGAAGGATATACCATCTTTCTTCGCCGCTCGCTGATGGTGCGCTTCAGTACAAGCTTTTTAATAGTAGGAATTGTTACGATGATCGGGATTATCTGGTTCAACTGGCAGGACCAAAAGCGCAGTGAAGAACGCAAATCCGACGCAGAAAAGCTGGCCAGGGACGCTGAACTGTTCAAGCTCCGCCAGCAACTGCAACCCCATTTCCTTTTCAACAGCCTTAATTCAATCAATGCACTGATTGGCAACCGTCCTGAAGAAGCCCGGAGAATGGTGCAGCAATTATCCGATTTCCTGCGCGGCACTATTAAAAAAGAAGAAACACAATGGGTAAGCCTGCAGGAAGAAATGCAGTACCTTGAATTATATCTTGAAATAGAAAAAGTGCGTTTCGGGAACAGGCTCACTCCTATCGTGACCATTGATCCGCTTTCTGTTTCCCAGAAACTACCTGCTTTGCTGCTGCAACCACTGGTAGAGAACGCGATCAAATTTGGGTTGTATGATACGATCGGGGAAACAGTGATACGCATCAACACTGTTGCAAAAGACAATGAGCTGGAAGTGATCGTGAGCAATCCTTTTGATCCCGAAACTTCTTCACCGAGACAGGGTACGGGGTTTGGATTGAAATCGGTGCAGCGGCGTTTATACCTGTTGTTCGACAGGAATGATCTTGTGGTAACAGAAGCAAAAGATCATATTTTCACTACCCGGGTCACGATACCACAGCTACCCGAAGCTTAAAAGAACAATTTATACGATCATGAGCAAAATAATCATCATAGACGACGAGCCTCTTGCAAGAAGCATTGTAAAAGAATATTTGCAAAAGCATCCTGACCTGGAGCTGATAACTGAATGCGGCGATGGATTTGAAGGAGTGAAAGCCATCCAGCAACATCAGCCTGACCTGATCTTTCTCGATATTCAAATGCCCAAGATCAATGGCTTTGAAATGCTTGAACTGATAGAGCAACCCCCGAATGTAATTTTCACCACAGCATTTGATGAATATGCCATCAAAGCATTTGAAGCGCATGCTATTGATTACCTGCTGAAACCTTTCAACCAGGAACGGTTTGATAAAGCTGTGGCGAAATGGAAAGAACAACAACAAAGCAATGTTCCTGTCAAAACAGAAGAACTTCTCGACACTGCTTCCCAATCACCATCACAAAGCCATCGCGTAGTAGTAAAGAATGGCAGCAAGATCAAGATCATTCCTGTACATGATATTTTTTATCTCGAAGCCGCTGATGACTATGTAAAGATCCATACACAGGAAGGTTATTTCCTGAAGAATAAAACGATGAACCATTTTGAGCAGGTGCTCGATGGGCAGCAGTTTGTTCGCTCTCACCGTTCTTATATTGTGAATGTGCAGCAGATCACGCGTATTGATCCTTATGAAAAGGATAATCATGTGGCGATACTGCGTTCGGGATTAAAAGTGCCAGTGAGCAGGGGAGGGTATGGGAAGCTGAAGGCTGTGCTGGGATTATGATTCTAATCCCATCCACATCGCTCCTCCCACACTATCTCTTTTTGAACCGGTAACAGAAGACAACACATTATTTTCTTCCCTCCATCTCAACACACCAATCAACGCCATGATCAATGCTTCTTTATATTGCACCAGTTCATTTTCCGGTACCACCACTTCAATGCCTGAGCCGGTCAATTGCTCCCCGATCCTTTCTACCAGGTAGCTATTCAGCGCACCACCGCCTGTTGCCAGCAATTTTGATTGCGCTGCTTCATGATTCGGTAAAGAAATAATGGCATTCCTGATCTGACTAGCGATATGTTCTACGTAGGTATGCAATGCATCCGGTATGCTCAGTCCTGCAGCTTTGATCAATGGATAAACTGTATCTGTTCCAAAATCATTTGCCAGTGATTTTGGATAAGGCAGTTGATAATAATCCAGCGCATTCAGCTGATCAAGCAATGCTTCATTCAAACGGCCTGAAGCTGCCAGCTTTCCATCTTCATCATATTCTTTACCTGCCTCCTGCGCAAGCAGGTTGAGCACACGGTTGGCTGCACAGATATCGAAAGCTGTGTAGGATGTGGCATTCATGGATATATTGGCAATGCCGCCAAGATTCAGGAAGTAATCATAACCCTGCAGCAAAAGCTTTTCACCTATTGGCACAATAGGGGCGCCCTGGCCACCCAGGGCCAGATCGAGGGAGCGGAGATCGGTTACTACCGGCAGCTGGGTAACGGCTGCAATAG
Source organism: uncultured Chitinophagaceae bacterium (assembly GCA_965990355.1). Lineage (GTDB taxonomy): Bacteria > Bacteroidota > Bacteroidia > Chitinophagales > Chitinophagaceae > Terrimonas_A. The sequence continues at coordinate 4,621 of CBHEUU010000126.1, read as the reverse complement.
CAGCGCCATCACCTAACTGGGCAGTCATTTTTTTACCGGGAATATGAAAAGTAGTGTGCCCGTGTGAAGCAACAAGGGCCACTTTATATTGCAATCCGTTTTCTTCAATGAACCGCTGCACCTGCCTGCCGATATAATCGCCGTATTCCGTATGCAGCAAAAGATAGTCCCGGGCAGTGAGCGAAGTGGCGGAGGAGAGACGTTTGGTCCAATCTTCGCTGTAAGGATAGCAATCGGCTTTCACGATCTCGTAGGCCCATTTACCGCCATTTTCATGCAACTCTGTAAAAACAATGTCCAGCCCGTCAAGCGAGCTGCCGCTCATTAATCCGATAGCCCTGTAGATCATGAATTATATTATAGATTTTAGATTTAAGCCTTTAGTTTTGCCAAAAGTAAGAAAGATAAACCTCTTCAGATGGTCGTCAATTTAAGCGAACAGCACAGCCTTATCACCAACTGGGTGAGCGAGATCCGGGATACGGAAATCCAGACGGACCGTATGCGGTTTCGCCGTAACCTGGAAAGGATCGGTGAAGTGGCCGCTTATGAAATCAGCAAGGTATTGCCCTTTGCAGAGAAAGAAGTGCAAACGCCATTGGGCATTGCCACCAGCAAAGTGCTGCAGCATCAACCCGTACTGGCAACTATCCTGAGAGCCGGGCTGCCACTGCACCAGGGTTTGCTGAATTATTTCGATAAAGCAGACAACGCATTTATTTCCGCTTACAGGAAGCATAAAAAAGATGGAACCTTTGAGATCAGTCTTGATTATATCTCCTGCCCTGAACTGGAAAACCGTGTGCTCATTATTTCAGATCCCATGCTGGCCACAGGCGCTTCACTGGTAAAAACCATTCATTTCCTCAAAGAGGAAGGTCATCCCAGGGAGATCCATATTGTAACAGCAATAGCCTGCACTGTAGGCATTGAATACGTAAAAAGAGAAGACCCTTCTGTTACTATCTGGTGCGGTGATATTGATGATGAGCTTACCGCCAAAGGTTATATTGTGCCAGGCCTGGGCGATGCAGGTGATCTGGCTTTTGGAGTGAAAATACAGATGTAAGAAGGACGGTCTTCGTAAACTCCTAACTGTTAGTTTATTAAATTATAAGAAACCCATCCGGGTCCAAGCAACGATCTTCGATTTTTGCAGGTCTTGAGATTGTTGTATTTTCCCGTTTCCGGATACTCATTAAGGCAATTTCCAGCCCAGCGAAGCGTTTAAGCTAAAGCTGGCAAAGCTTTGATTGGTATGCGCCTGACCAGTGAAAAAACTTAATTGCTGAGATGAAAAAAATTCTTTCGACCCTGACCATCTGCGTTGCATTGGCGAGTGTGTCAACCGCACAGGATCCTAATTTTTCACAGTTCTTCGCTTCACCTATGACCCTCAATCCTGCTCTTACCGGCAAGTTTGATGGCGTTTACAGGTTTGCGGCCAACTATCGCAATCAGTGGCCCACGATCAGCAATGCTTACACCACCATGACCGCCTCCTTTGATATGGGCATTCTCAAAAACCGTATCCCGGAAAATGACCAGTTCGGTATCGGTTTTATGGGTTATAGCGATAAAGCAGGTGATGGTGCTTTGAACAGCACTTACTTCGGCCTTTCACTGGCTTACCACAAAGGTTTGGATGAAAATGGTTACCACCAGATCGGTGCGGGCTTCCAGGGAACTTACATGAACAAACGGCTTAACACCAGCAAACTTACTTTTGGTGATCAGCTCACTCCTTTCGGATTTACCGGTGTAACGCAGGAAAGTTTTTCTTCCAGCCAGGTAAACCTGAATTATTTTGATATGAATGCCGGTGTCATTTATACAGGCACTACTAACGGTTATAATAATTTTTACCTCGGCGCTTCCATGTATCACCTCAACCGCCCGAAAGAAAGTTTTAATAAAGGCGATTTTGTGTTGAACATGCGGACCACTATCCAGGCTGGTGCGAAGATCCCTGTGGGTACTTACAATTCATTCCATTTTGCAGCCAACCATAGCATGCAGGCCAAAGCCAAAAACACGATGGTGGGCGGTGCGTTCTGTTTGAATGTAAATAATGATGAAGAGATCCCTACCAATTTCTACCTCGGTTCCTGGTACCGTTTTGATGATGCTTTGATCCCTTATGTTGGATTGGAATTCGGAGAATGGCATTTTGGTGCTTCTTATGATGTAAATACTTCTTCCTTAAAAGCTGCTTCCAATTCAAGAGGCGGTGTGGAAATATCATTGATCTACATTAAACGACCTGTAGACCCGGGTGCAAAGAGGCTGAACTGTCCTAAGTTCTAAGTACATGCGCAAGCTCTTCACCAACCTTACTTTCTGGGTCCTCATAGCAATTACAGCAGGTATATTGATCGGGCATTTTAAACCGTCACTCGCACAATATCCTGTGTTGTCTGCACCTTTCAAGCAAAGGTTTCTTGGGCAGGAATTAACGATAGGCATCTCACTCAGTGAATTCCTGAGTGGCATCTTTATCAGCCTTGTCAAACTGTTCATCAACCCCATCATCTTCCTGACCATTACATTGGGTATTGTGGGCATGGGCAATCTTAAAAAAGTAGGACGAGTAGGGGCCAAAGCATTACTCTATTTTGAAGTGGTCACCACATTTGCCCTTGTGATCGGCATTATCTCTGCCATTCTTATTCAACCAGGCAATGGTGTGGACACATCGGCTGTTAAAAGCGGTGATATCTCCCAATACACCCGGAGCAGCGAAGCTTTCAGCTGGTGGAAGTTTTTAAAAGAGAACTCCACTCTTCAGGTACTGATTCTCGCCATTCTCAGCGGTGTTGGTTTAAGTTTTTATGAAGGGCGGGAAAGAGTAGTCCGCTTCCTTAAACCGGTTTCGCATTATATTTTCAAGGCACTGCATTGGGTGATGCTGCTGGCGCCAATAGGCGCGTTGGGAGGCATGGCGTATACCATCAGCAAATATGGCATCAGCACTTTATTGCCCCTGGCCAAACTGATGGGCACGGTTTATATTACCATGGCCATTTTCATTTTTGTGGCTTTATATTTTATCCTGCGGATGTACCGTGTAAGCATATTCCGGTTCCTCAAATATATCCGGGAAGAATTGCTGGTAGTATTGGGCACATCTTCTTCTGAAGCTGCTTTGCCATCGTTGATGGAAAAACTGGAAAGGATGGGTTGCTCCAAATCGGTAGTAGGACTTGTAGTGCCAACCGGTTACTCCTTTAACCTCGATGGAACGACTATTTACCTGTCCATGTGTATGATCTTCCTCGCCCAGGTCTTTCATGTTGATTTGAGTTTTGTACAGGTGTTAAGCATCATCGGTATTTTAATGCTCACATCCAAAGGTGCAGCAGGAGTTACAGGCAGCGGATTTGTGGTGCTGGCCTCCACGCTCACTACTATAAAAGTGATTCCTGTAGAAGGCCTGGCCCTGCTATTGGGTGTAGACCGTTTTATGTCTGAAGCAAGAGCTATTACCAATTTTATTGGAAATGGCGTAGCCACCATCTGGCTTGCCAATAATGAAAAAGAATTTGACAGGGCAAAAATGGAAAAAGCATTCAGCCAGGTAAGTGAAACGGAAGATATAGTGAAGGACAATATTGAAGGCGAAACGATTGTTTAAACCAGGCTTCTGCTCATTTTGGTTTCCCACTCACATACGGGTTCCCCTTTACATAAAACCGGTATGGCAATAAGGCATCTTTCCCTGCATAATCCACTCCAATGCGTGGTGAGGCAGCAATATCTTTTGCAGCATATTTAAACCCGTCATCTGCCAGGAACAGTTGCTTTCCGGTCAGCAACATTCCTGAATGGCTGGTAAAAATGCCCAGAGCTTTCGAGAGGTTCCCCGGCCCGCGTGTAAGTGTATAATCAGCTTTTTCCTTACCGGTGCGTTCCAGCATTTCCTCCACTCCTTTCAGCGGTTCAAGAGAACGCAAAAGGATGGCATGAGGAATGTCTTTGCCATGAGTGACCACATTAAAAAGGTGATGGATGCCATAACAGAGATAAACGTAAGCGTATCCCCCATCACTGTACATGATCTCATTGCGGTTCGTTCGCCGGCCGGCATAAGCATGCGAAGCTTTATCCATTACGCCTGCATACGCTTCACACTCCACAATGCGACCGGAAGTAGTGATGCCATTCCATTGGGTAACGAGGATCTTCCCCATCAGCTCTTTTGCAATCTGAAGCACATTCTCCCGTCTGTAAAACGAGAGCGGTAATTTCTTTAATGACATTTTGATCTTCTTGTAATTATCCCTCAGTTCCCTGTCGTCAGGATACCATTCTCTTTCCTATATTTACCACTCAAATTTACGTTTTGCTCAAAGAAATAGTCATAACCATTCAATCCTGGGGAGAAGCTCACCGCTTTATCCTGCAGCACCGGCTATGGAAATGGGTATTGATACCAGGACTTATCTATACAGCTTTGTTTGTAACAGGCATGTATTTTTTTGGTAAATCAGCTACAGGGGTAATTGAATATATTACCCATATCCTTCACGTAAGTGACTGGATACAGAAATTCCAGAATAGTTTTCTGGGCTTCCTGTTCACCTTTGCCGGCATCTGGGACCGCCGGGAGGGGGCCGGCGGG
>CBHEUU010000125.1:0-9508 GCA_965990355.1 uncultured Chitinophagaceae bacterium | reverse complement strand
AAGTCCTACCGTATTGCCTCTGGCCACTACCGGATGGAGCAGCGTGCACAGCGTGATCGATGAAAATGATTTCTGGAATATCATCGAGCAATTGAAAGCAGCCGGCGCACAGGGAATTTTAGTTGTGCCAATTGAAAATATGATTTTATAAACCAGCATAAGGCAAATAAAATAAGATGCAATTAATTCTTCACCCATCTCCTGATCAATGGCCATCGTTGCTTCAACGGCCTGTATACGAACCGGAGCAACTGGAAAAAGCTATCCGTAAAGTATTGCTGAAAGTAAAAACAGGGGGAGATAAAGCGGTACGCAAATTCACCAGTGAGTTTGATGGTGTATCCTTAAAAAAACTGCAGGTAAGTGAGAAAGAAATAAAAACAGCGGAAGGATTGGTTGACCAGGAATTGAAAAATGCCATTCAATCAGCTAAACGCAATATTGAAATCTTCCACTCTTTTCAGCTAAAGGAAGAAACTCCTGTTGCAGTTATGCCGGGTGTAAAATGCTGGCGCAAATCGATTGGTATTGAAAAAGTGGGATTGTATGTGCCGGGAGGAACCGCTCCTTTATTTTCCACTGTGCTGATGTTGGGCATCCCGGCAAAGCTGGCCGGTTGTAAAGAAATTGTTTTGTGCACGCCTCCGCAGAAAGACGGCTCTGTTCATCCTGCTATACTATATGTTGCCCAACTTGCAGGTGTCACTAAAATATTTAAAGCAGGAGGAGCGCAAGCCATTGCCGCTATGGCTTATGGCACAGAAAGCATTCCCAAAGTGTATAAAATATTCGGACCGGGTAATCAATATGTGAATGGAGCCAAACAATTAGTGCAGTCTGCCAGTACTGCGATTGATATGCCTGCTGGTCCCAGTGAAGTATGTGTACTCGCTGATAATACTGCCAATCCTGCTTTTGTTGCTGCCGATCTGCTTTCACAAGCTGAGCATGGTCCCGATAGCCAGGTATTGCTGGTGACTACTTCTCCTGAGCTGGCAAATGCTGTGCAACAGGAAATTGACAAACAGGTTGCCCAACTGCCTCGTGAAGCGTTTGCATTGAAAGCCCTGTCCAATAGCCGTGCTATTATCACTTCTTCTATAGAAGAAGCCATTTCACTGGTCAATGAATACGCAGCCGAGCACCTGATCATTGCCTGCGAGGATGAAGCAAAAATAGCAGGAGAGGTGATCAATGCAGGCTCTGTTTTCCTGGGTAATTATTCACCTGAAAGCGCCGGCGATTATGCAAGCGGCACCAACCACACATTACCCACCAATGGATTTGCACGTGCTTACAGTGGTGTAAGCGTGGATAGCTTTGTAAAAAAGATCACGTATCAGCAATTAACCAAAGAAGGATTGCAGGGATTGAGTGATACAGTAGTAAGAATGGCAATGGCAGAAGGACTGGAAGCACATGCCAATGCCGTTAAGATCAGATTGAAATAAATTATTTATGAGCGATATTATCTCGAAACTTGTTCGTGAGAACATTAGAAAAGTAAAACCCTATTCATCTGCAAGGGATGAATTCAGTGGTGAGGCCAAAGTATTCCTGGATGCCAATGAAAACAGCCTGGGTTCGCCTTTATTAAAATGGTACAACCGCTATCCAGATCCTCATCAGCATAAACTGAAAGAAGCGATCAGCCGGATAAAATCTGTGGATGCGAACCAGATTTTCCTGGGTAACGGCAGTGATGAATGCATTGACCTGCTTTACCGTTGCTTTTGTGAACCGGGCAAAGACAATGTGATCATTTGCCCGCCTACTTACGGTATGTATGAAGTAAGCGCAGCGATCAATGATGTGGAAATAAGAAAAGCCAGTCTTACTGCAGGATTCCAGTTGGATGTGGAATCAATAGAATCGCTGGTAGATACCCATACCAAGATCATCTGGGTTTGTTCACCCAATAATCCTACAGGCAACAGCATTCAGTATGATGACATCGCTTTATTGCTGAATAATTTTGAAGGGCTGGTGGTAATAGATGAAGCTTATATCAATTTCGCACGTCAGCGATCCTGGCTTATGGAATTGAAAGAATATCCCAACCTGGTAGTGTTGCAAACATTCAGTAAAGCCTGGGGGTTGGCAGCGTTACGATTGGGAATGGCATTTGCTTCACCGGAAATTATCGACTGGCTGAATAAGATCAAACCTCCTTATAATATTAACCAGGCAACACAGGAACTGGCTTTGCAGGCACTGGAAGAAACAGGCCAGGTGAATGATATGATCAAAGAGATTGTGGCGATGCGTGATGAACTGGCGAATGTATTCCGCCGGATGCCATTGGTAGAACAGGTATATCCTTCTGATGCTAACTTCTTACTCGTTAAAGTAAGAAATGCAAAAGAAGTATACGAATACCTGCTGGAGCTGGGCATTGTAGTGCGCGACAGGAGCAAAGTGCAATTATGTGAAGGGTGCCTGCGCATTACGATTGGAACAGAAGCAGAAAATACCTTACTGGTAGATGCAATGATTGAATACATGAAACTTGGTGGTAAAACGAAATAACTAAACACTCTTATAATGCCAAAACGCGTATTATTCTTAGATCGTGATGGAGTGATCCTCCAGGAACAACCGCCGGATTATCAACTCGACTCACTGGAAAAGATCCATTTCATGAAAGGTGTGATCTCCAGTCTTTCCCGCATCGCGGCTTCACTGGATTATTACAAAGTGCTTATCACCAACCAGGATGGCATGGGTACGGATATTTTCCCGGAGCATACTTTCTGGCCCTACCAGGAATTGATGATCCGCACTCTTGCCGGTGAAGGGTTTGTGTTTGATGAAGTGCATATTGATAAAACATTTGAGATAGATAACCAGCCAACACGCAAACCGGGAACAGGACTCCTCACTCATTTTTTTGATCCGGAAAAATATGATCTCGCCAATTCATATATGATCGGCGACCGGTGGACAGACATGCAACTGGCGAAGAATCTTGGCGTAAGAGGTATACTCATCAAGTCACCGTATCTCCCGCTGACGCCGGCACAGGAAGAAGAGTACAAAGAAGTGATAGCACTGGCAACCGACGACTGGAATGAAATATTCGCCTTCCTGAAAAACGGCCTGCGGAAAGTAAGGCATGAGCGCAATACAAATGAAACAAAGATCAGTGTTGAGCTGAATGCAGACGGATCAGGTAAAGCTGATATACATACAGGCATTGGCTTCTTTGATCACATGCTGGAGCAGATTGCGAGGCATGGTAAACTCGACCTGTCCATTCAGTGCAAAGGTGACCTGCATATTGATGAGCATCATACTATCGAAGACACCGGCATTGCTTTAGGTGAAGCATTTGCCAAAGCCCTTGCAGATAAGACCGGTATGGAACGCTATGGTTTTGCATTGCCTATGGATGAAGCTGATGCAAAAGTGCTGATCGATTTTGGCGGCCGCAACTGGCTTGTATGGGATGCATCATTTAAAAGAGAAAAAATAGGAGAGATGCCGACAGAAATGTTCTTTCATTTTTTCAAATCGTTCAGTGACGCGGCAAAATGTAATCTCAATATCAGCTGCAGCGGTGAAAACGAACATCATAAAATAGAAGCAATATTCAAGGCATTTGCTAAAGCCATCCGGATGGCGGTTAAAAAAGATCCATTCAGTAATTATTTGCCGAGTACAAAGGGAATGTTATGAATACAGCTATCGTAAAATATAATGCAGGAAATATTCAATCCGTGCTTTTTGCCATGGAAAGAATCGGATCACCTGCTATTGTAACGGATGACCCGAAGCTTATCCGTGAAGCAGATAAAGTGATCTTTCCGGGAGTGGGTGAAGCCAGCTCTGCCATGAAATACCTTCGAGAAAGAGGGCTGGATGAAGTATTGCGCAGTTTGAAACAACCTGTTTTAGGGATCTGTCTCGGCATGCAACTGATGTGCAGGCATAGCGAAGAGGGGGATACTCCCTGCCTTGAGATATTTGATACAAACGTTATGAAATTCAACCAGGGATTGAAAATCCCACAGATGGGTTGGAACCAGGTAACATCCACGACAGGGAAACTGTTTGAAGGGCTGGGTGATTCTGCTTACTTCTATTTCGTGCATAGTTACTATGCCGGTCTGTGCGATGAAACAGTTGCTGCTACAGAGTATGGCATAAATTTCAGCAGTGCCTTGCAAAAAGATAATTTTTATGGAGTGCAATTCCACCCCGAAAAAAGTGCAGAAGCAGGGCAGCGGTTATTACAGAATTTCTTAAACCTGTAATTAAGCTCAATGGATATCCGGACAGTAAATATTGACACCATCTGGCAGGTTCGCAGGCAGGTGATGTACCCGCAGGAAGAGATCAGCTATGTGCAGTTGCCGGAAGATAATTCCGGTAAGCATCTCGGTTTATACATCGGCAATAAACTGGTCTCCATCGTGTCTTTGTTTGAACAGGGAAATGATATACAATTCCGCAAGTTTGCCACCCTGGCTGATGAGCAGGGGAAAGGATATGGATCGCAATTGCTCGATCATGTAATGCAGCGGGCAAGTACAGAAGGAAAACAATTGATCTGGTGCAATGCCCGGGTATCCGCCACTAGCTTTTACGAGCGGTTTGGGATGCATGCCACAGGAGAAAGCTGGTGGAAAAAAGGTATTGAATTTATCAAAATGGAAAAACGTTTTAATTAAGTATGCAGATCATTCCGGCCATAGACATTATAGATGGAAAATGCGTGCGGCTGACGCAGGGAGATTACAACCAGCAAACCACTTATCATGAACAACCACTGGAAGTAGCCAAACAATTTGAAGCAGCTGGTCTTCGCCGCCTTCACCTGGTTGACCTGGACGGTGCCCGGCAAAAAGTGGTGAAGAACTGGAAAGTACTGGAGGCAATTGCATCCAATACTTCGCTGGAGATTGATTTTGGTGGTGGTATCAACAAGCAGGAAGATGTGCAGCTGGTATTTGATTCAGGCGCCCGTTGGGCAACAGTAGGCAGCATCGCTGTTAAGAATGAAGCTGAACTGGAGAAGTGGTTGCTTCATTTCGGCGCAGAAAAATTTATGCTCGGTGCTGATGTAAAAGAAAAAAAGATTGCCATTCATGGATGGATGGAAACAACAGCCATCAGCGTATTTGATTTTATTGAACAATACACCCGCAAAGGAATACAGCAGTTATTCTGCACCGATGTAAGCAAAGATGGAAAGCTGGAAGGGCCTTCTGCCATATTATATAGGGAGATACTGGAACGTTTTCCTTCGCTTTGGTTTATTGCCAGCGGCGGTGTGGCATCTATTGATGACCTGCACCGGTTAAAAGAGATTGGTTGCCGCGGAGCGATCGTTGGCAAAGCGATCTATGAAAACAGGATCAGTCTTGAACAGCTCAAACAATTTACAGAAGATGCTAACTAAACGTATTATACCCTGCCTGGATATAAAAGACGGAAGGACCGTAAAGGGAACGAATTTCGTTCAACTGAGAGATGCCGGCGACCCGGTGGAACTGGCGGCATTTTATGCAAGCCAGGGCGCTGATGAACTGGTATTTCTTGATATTACGGCCACACATGAAAGAAGGAAAACGCTTTCGGAACTGGTGAATAAAGTGGCCCGCCAGGTAAACATACCTTTTACTGTAGGTGGCGGCATCAGCACCGTTGATGATGTGCGTTTGCTGCTGCAAAACGGCGCTGATAAGATATCCGTAAACACAGCTGCTGTTAAAAACCCGGCTCTTGTTGGCGAACTCGCAAGGGAATTCGGCAGCCAGTGCGTGGTGCTGGCCATCGATACCCGTCTGGAAGAAGACGGAGAGTGGTATGTTTATCTTACCGGTGGGAGAACAAAAACAGATATTAAATGCCTTGATTGGGCAAAGCAGGCAGTGGATGCCGGTGCCGGGGAAATATTACTGACATCGATGAATCACGACGGAACAAAATCCGGCTTTGCGTTGTCCATTACCCGCCTGCTGGCTACCGAGCTGTCTGTGCCTGTGATCGCGAGTGGTGGAGGGGGAACTATGCAGCATTTCGTGGATGTATTCAACGAAGCTGCTGCCGATGCCGCCCTGGCTGCAAGCATTTTTCATTTTAAAGAAATAAGCATACCCGATCTTAAAAATTATTTAGCCGATAAAAATATTCCTGTAAGAAAATAAAATATCATGCAGATCAATTTCTCCAAATACAGCGACGGGCTTGCTCCTGTTATTGTGCAGGACAGCATCACTGCCAAAGTGCTGATGCTGGGATTCATGAACGAAGAAGCGCTGGAAAAAACCCGGCAATTAAAAAAAGTGACTTTCTATAGCCGCAGCAAACAAAGATTGTGGACAAAAGGAGAGGAGAGCGGGAACTTTCTTTTGCTCGAAAGCATTGCAGCGGATTGTGATGAAGATACCCTGCTGATCAAAGCAAAGCCGCTGGGGCCTGTATGCCATACAGGGGCAGATACCTGTTTCAATGAAGAGAATAAGCAGGATTTCCTGCAGGTGCTGAGTGAAACGATCCGCAACCGGTATGAAGACCGTTCCGGTAAGTCCTACACTTCCGGCCTGTTCGACAAAGGCATTAATGCCATGGCGCAGAAAGTAGGCGAAGAAGCCGTAGAGCTCGTGATAGAAGCGAAAGACAATGACAACAAACGCTTCCTGGATGAAGCTTCCGACCTCTTATTTCATTATATGGTATTGCTCCGGGCAAAAGGGTTTTCACTGGAAGATGTGAAGCGCGTGTTACAGTCCCGGCATAAATGACGGCAAACTGAACATTGAGCGTTGAATATTGATTATTGAATATTATACGCAAATCAGCGGCAAAAAATGATCAATATTCAACGTTCAATGATTTTCCCGGATTGATCGTTTATGTTTCTTTTACCAATATTTTTGCCGGATGAAAACCATAACAACTGTTTGTGCATTGGCTGTCGCTTTATGCGCGGGAGCCCAGGACACTGAATTATTACTCGATCCTGTTACTATCACTGCTTCTGTTCAACCTAAACCTGTTTCGCAAACCGGCCGCAACATTATAACCTTCAAAGGAAATTCTTTCGCTAACCTGCCTGTTCATTCCGTTGATGAACTGCTACGCTACCTGCCTGGTATAGAAATGCAAATGCGTGGTCCAATGGGATCGCAGAGTGATATTGTGCTGAGAGGCGGCACTTTTCAGCAGGTACTGATATTGTTGGATGGTGTGCGGATCAATGATCCGAATACCGGCCACTTCAGCAGTTATATTCCTATTGTTCCTGCAGAAATAGACAGGATTGAAGTGCTGAAAGGCGCTTCCTCTGCAATCTATGGTTCCGAAGCAGTGGGTGGTGTGGTGCATGTGATCACCAAATCATTCTCAGCAAAACGCAACCAGCAGAAACTGCAGTTGCAGGGCCAGGTGTCTGGCGGCGAGTACGATCTGATGACGGCGAATATTGGTGGTTTTTATCAATCAGGCAATACAGCTGTTAGCGGTGGCTGGCTGAGCAACAATACCGATGGGCAGTTGCAAAGAGGTACAAGAGGATATGTGCATGCAAATACAGCTTCTCTGTCGTTCAATCAATTCCTGGGAGAGCGCTGGCAACTGGCTGTGCGTGGTGCTTATGACAACAGGGATTTCTCTGCCCAGAATTTTTATACCACTTTCCTGAGCGATACTGCCAGTGAAGAAGTGCGTACAGTGTGGACACAGCTCCGTCTTTCCTATACCGGCATTAACCACCGCATAAATATTGATGCAGGTTATAAAGATGTGAAAGATGATTATGCATATAATAAGGTATCCATTGCCAATGCCAGCACCAGCCGTATGTTGCAAGCCACTGTAACTGATGAGTGGAAACTGGGGCAGCAAACTTCGCTGATAAGTGGTGCGCAATTCATCAATAAAGAGATCCGCTCCAACGACAGGGGCAACCATGATGTGCCACAGGGAGGTATTTTCCTTTTATTGAATCATTCCTTCGCACAAGGGTTTACCATTAATCCTGCGCTTCGTCTCGATTGGAATGAACGCTCAGGCGCTGAACTGGTGCCTCAGGTAAGCATGGCATATAAATTAAAATCAATCCGCTTCCGCGGCAGTGCCGGCAAAACAATCCGTGATGCCGACTTTACGGAGCGGTACAATAATTATAATAAACCAACAGTAGCAAGCGGCCGTATCGGCAATCCTGACCTGGAAGCAGAGCGTTCTTTCAGTTATGAAGCAGGGGCAGATTATTTTGCAGGACCGGCATTGAAAATAGGCGGCACTTTCTTCCAGCGTTTTCACCGCAAGCTGATCGATTATGTGACCACTCCTTATGCAGATATGCCAAGACAGGATAACCTGGTACCGGGCGGAACTTATGCACTGGCAAAAAATATTGCGAAAGTAAATACCACCGGTGCAGAATTGGATATTCAGTATCAAAAGAAACTTCATGGCGATAATAACGTATATGCCGGCGCAGGACTGGTATGGTTAAAAAGCAGGAGTAGCGAGGCTACACCATCATTTTATGTTTCTTCGCATGCGCGCTTCATGGCCAATTTCTTTGTTGAATATACATTTAGCCGGTTTTTAATAAGTGTAAACGGAATTTATAAAGACAGAGCTGCGCAGCAAGCACCCGCAATTCATGCAGAGTTGAAAAAAGATTATTTTGTTTTCAATGCAAGGGCTGCATTTTACACATGGCAGCGGAAATTGAATATATTTGTAAGAGTTGACAATATTGCTGACACCAGGTATAGCGATTTATTAGGAGCGCAGATGCCCGGCCGTTGGCTGACAGGCGGAATTAACTATGCGTTTTCACGCTAAATACCGGCCGTCATACTTCAAAATATCAAGCCGGAAACCTGTTTTCAGGAGACATTTATCAACGATTACAAGAATTGTTTTTTTCAGATACGCGGAATTGATTTTTTTTCTGTAACTTATTGACTTATTGCAAGAAAGCCTTATCTAAAAAAATTTTACAAGCCCATATCCAGATATGGAAAAAGTGACAATAATATTAGTTGACGACCACAAACTGATCAGGGATTCCTGGTCTTTCATTCTGAACAGCGATCCACGTTTTACTGTTATCGGGGAAACAAGTTCGGGTGAAGAAGCCATTCGTATCTCCGGGCAGAAAAAACCAGAGATCATTCTGATGGATGTGAACATGAGCCCCGTGAATGGTTTTGATGCTACCAAACAAATCCAGAAAATTTCCCCTGAATCAAAAGTGATAGCGGTTTCCATGCACACTATGCCGGCTTACGCAAAAAGAATGCTGCAGTTGGGAGCAATGGGATATGTGACCAAGAATTCTTCCAAAGAAGAAATGATCACAGCGATCATTGAAGTAAGCGAAGGGAAAAAATATATCTGCGAAGAAGTAAAAAATATTCTTGCCCAGCAGGAATTGGATGAAACAGCAGCGCAAGGCGATATGAATAATCTTTCACGCCGCGAAATAGATATCATTAAGCTGATCAAAGAAGGGATGTCTTCCAAGCAAATTGCGCTGGAACTG
>CBHEUU010000124.1:0-9523 GCA_965990355.1 uncultured Chitinophagaceae bacterium | reverse complement strand
AGTCACCGGTCAGTTTACCATGTATATGAGCCATGTTACGAAATACATCGGCGGCATTATGGAAACGCCCAAAACAGTGGAGCAAAATGGTCCTGTGTATGAAGTGGTGAGTAAAGCCAAACAAAAAGAAGCAGTGGAGTTCCTGAATAAGCAATTATTCGCTACACCCACCTGGCTGATCAACCAGGATATTTTCAGTAAAACCGGTACAACTTCTACCAGCACTATTGGCCGTTTGCAGGATAATGTGCTCAACAATATCCTTTCTAACCGCACGCTGGGCAAGCTGATCGAAGCAGAAGCTGCAGAAGGCTCCAATGCTTATGGCATTCTTGAGCTGCTGGGAGATCTGAAGAAAGGTATCTGGAGGGAATTACCCGGCCGTTCAAAAATTGATGTATACCGCCGCAATCTCCAAAAATCGTATGTGACCACGCTGGCAGGCCTGCTTGGTTCGCCCCGCAGCGGCGGCACAGACGTGATTTTGGTTATCCTTGGCGGCAGTGGCTCAGCATCCAACCCTGATAAATCGGACATTAAAAGCGCTGTAAGGGCCCATCTTGCCGCCCTTAGGACTGAGGTTAAAGCTGCAGCAGCCAGCACAGCCGATCCAATGAGCAAATATCACTTGCAGGATATTGCTTCAAGGATTGATAAAGCGCTGGACCCCAAGGAATAATCAGGAGTCATTAGTCAGGAGTCGGGAGTACTCTTTTCATTGTCACCCCGGCCCTGGTTCAGTAAGCGTTCAAGTTTAAAGAATACAAGAGCCGGAGTCTCCTCAACGTTGAGGAAGCTCCGGCTCTTGGTTATTCGGTTAAGAACCACTACCTTTGCCGTCCGAAAAATAAAGTTCTTTTCTAAGCAGAGCTTTGTCTGAGGACAAACATTTCCTGAAGAGGCTCCATAAGCATCCCCCCGTGGGGAACGCCTCAAGGGTATAATTTTAATACTGGGTAAAATGCCTAAAGTAAAAACGAATTCCAGTGCCAAAAAACGTTTCAAAGTAACCGGCACAGGAAAGATCACTCACCAAAAGAGTTTCAAGCGTCACATCCTGACGAAAAAATCAAAGAAGCGTAAACGTAGCATGCGGGTTGATGGCCTGGTAGCAAAACCAAACATGGATTTTGTAAAACGCCTTTTGCGCCTGAAGTAAGCCTATGGCTGTTTCAGATTAAATCTTAAAACTCTTAAACTAATTAGATATGCCTCGTTCAAAAAATGCAGTTGCCTCCAAGGCCCGCAGAAAAAAGATATTAAAACAAGCCAAGGGTTACTATGGCAAACGTAAAAACGTTTTAACGGTAGCCAAAAACGTTGTAGAAAAAGGGATGACCTACATGTTCGTAGGCCGTAAGCTGAAGAAAAGGGAATACCGCACTTTGTGGATCGCCCGTATCAACGCTGCTGTACGTGCTGAAGGACTGACCTACTCTGAGTTCATCAACAAACTTCAGAAAAAAGGCATCGAGCTGGACCGCAAAGTACTGGCTGACCTGGCGATGAACAATCCTGAGACTTTCAAGAATCTGGTTGATTCCGTTAAATAAATTCCGATCCCGGATCGAAGTCCGGGACAGGCTTCACAAAAGCATAAAACAAAAAGACCGTCCTGTTAAACCGGGACGGTCTTTTTTATTTCAGAAAAATATACTTTTGTGCTTGTTAAAAAAAAATGGGATACCCCACACAGACTAACCCTCCCCGTTGGTAAATGAATAATACTTATAACGACCTCGTAAAACAAACCTTCAATTTTCCCCAGGAAGGCTTTGATGTAAAAGACGGCTACCTTCAGTTCAACAACCTCGATATTAAAGCGTTGATAGATAAGTACGGCACGCCGCTGAAGCTGAGCTATCTGCCTAAGATCGGGATGCAGATCAGGAAAGCAAAAAGCATGTTTGCCAATGCTTTCAAGAAGCATAAGTATGAAGGCAAATATTTTTATTGCTATTGCACCAAAAGCTCACATTTCAGCTTTGTGGTGGAAGAAGCGCTTAAGCATGAGATCCACCTGGAAACCTCTTACGCTTACGACATAGAAATCATCAAAAAGCTTTATGAAAAGAAGAAGATCACAAAGGATATCCATATCATCTGCAACGGCTATAAGCAGAAAGGATATACCCGCCGGATCGCTAACCTGCTTAATACAGGTTTTCAGAATGTAATACCGGTGCTTGATAATAAAGAAGAATTAAGAGAGTACGCAAAATCCGTAAAGGTGCCTTTTAAACTGGGTATCCGGGTTGCAGCGGAAGAAGAGCCGACTTTTCCTTTCTATACTTCCCGTCTCGGGATCCGCGCAAAAGACATACTGGAGTTTTATGTAGACCGGATTGAAGGGTATGAAAGCAAGTTCCAGTTAAAAATGCTGCATATCTTCCTTAACAAAGGCATTAAAGATGATATCTACTATTGGAGTGAACTGAACAAGATAATCAACCTGTATTGCCAGCTGAAGAAGATCTGTCCTGAGCTGGATTCCATCAATATCGGAGGTGGTTTCCCCATCAAACATTCCCTCGGTTTTGAATACGATTACCAGTTTATGATCAATGAGATCGTTGGTAATATCAAAGTGGCCTGCAAAAAAGCAAAGGTCCCCATGCCCAATATCTTTACCGAATTCGGCAGCTATACTGTGGGGGAAAGCATGGCGCATATCTATAGCGTGATAGGAGAGAAAGTGCAGAACGACCGTGAAAACTGGTACATGATTGACTCATCTTTTATCACTACACTTCCCGATACCTGGGGTATTGGCGAACGCTTCCTGATGTTGCCGATCAACAAATGGGAAGAAGAATACCAACGTGTGGTGCTGGGAGGTATCACCTGCGACAGCCATGATTACTATGACTCAGAGGAACATATCAATGAAGTGTTCCTTCCTAAAATAAATAACGGCGAACCGCTTTATGTCGGTTTCTTCCATACAGGTGCTTACCAGGACCAGATCAGTGGTTATGGAGGCATCAAGCACTGCCTGATTCCTTCACCCAAACATGTTATTGTAGGGTATGATAAAAATGGGAAACTGGTAGACTGGCTTTATGCACGGGAGCAAACAGCGCAAAGCATGCTGAAGATACTTGGATACGTAAAATAAATGGGAGTCTTAAGTTGGGTGTACTTTGTGGTACGTTTTCAATTGTCACCCCGGATCTTATATTCTTTAAACTTGTAAGTTTACCAAACTTGGTCCGGGGTGACAATTGAAAACGTACTACAAGCTACTGTACTCAACGCCCACTATCTTCTTCTTCCATGGTACCTGTGCCAATCGTTATACTGCGGATACCTGTGGTAAGATTTACGCACATATTTCCTGTCCAGGTAATACCTGTTATCATATCCTCTCCAATAGACCCATCCGTTCGGGTTGCGGTAATAATACCGTCCGTCGGGATAGCGGTTGACGACCATACCCGGACCTGCAGTTACAATAAGTGAAACAGAAGCACGGGGCGGAGGATAAGGCTCGTACCTGGAAGTGCTGCAACTGGTGATTACAGCCGCTACGGCCACTAATACGACCGCTTGTACAATTCTTATTCTTTTCATGATGAATGCATTTACTTTAGGACGGAAATAATGGTACCGGGTTCACTTAAACAATGTTAATATGCGCTCCTTTTTCATATTGTTAACAATCATTTTTATTGACCACCAGGCTTCTGCGCAACAGGCAGAAGATTCAATAAAAGCTGTTATTAATTCCATGTTCACT
Organism: uncultured Chitinophagaceae bacterium; assembly: GCA_965990355.1. Lineage (GTDB taxonomy): Bacteria > Bacteroidota > Bacteroidia > Chitinophagales > Chitinophagaceae > Terrimonas_A. The sequence continues at coordinate 5,784 of CBHEUU010000124.1, read as the reverse complement.
GCAATGAGAAATGGCGATGCCGCTTCTTTCAAAACTGCTTTTGCGGATAAAGTGGTGATGCAAACAATTTCCCGGAGCAAGGAAGGAAAAACGATCGTGCGCGATGAGAATATTAATGAGTTTGCTGAAGTAGTAGGTAAAATGAAAAAGGATTCAGCAGATGAGCGGATCAGCTTCGAAACAATAAAAATAGATGGTCCGCTGGCTATCGTGTGGACGCCATATAATTTTTATCTCAATGGCGCTTTCAGCCATTGCGGTGTCAATTCATTTCAACTGGTAAGATTCGACGGCGTTTGGAAAATACAATATCTTATTGATACCCGCAGAAGAGCAGGTTGCGTGCAATAAGCACCTTTATTTTCTATTGACCCTGTATTTCTTATTCACTTTTGGATTATTGAAATAATCGTTGAGTTCCTGCTCAGACATCTCACTGTCAATAGCGAGTGGCACATCAATCAATTGCATCTGGCTTTGCTTCAATTCTTCTTTCAGTTTATTGGTCTTGGTGGCGATGGCCGGGTCGCGGTCGCCTACTAAAGTGTAATCATACAGCATATATTCCAGCCGTTTGATGGAAGCGCGGATCAGTGAAGCCTGATTTTGCTCTACCACCTTACTTGGCGCAGTGGCTTCTTTTACGGGTACAAGTGCTACGCCGGCACTCGGTAATATCTTACCCGCTGTTTCCGCTGAAGATCCACCGGAAGTGCTGAGGATTGTACCGGTAAGGGCAGAAGTGGCGGATGTAAGATCGAAAGTGGTTCGTGCACCTTTTGTTTTCCTGATCTTTTTATCTACCTGCAGAAAACTGTATTTGAGTTGCAGAAGATATTTTCTTGCATTGGCAACAACGGTTTCATATTCCTGTTTTGCCATTGGGTAATTCAACGCATCCTTTACCGTTATCCTGACGTTTGCTGTATCCTTTATCTGGAATTTTGAAGTGGAACCGATAAAACTCAGGTTAAGTATTTTAACTCTGCCGGTATCGGTGTCTTTGACAAAATCAAAAGGGATTGTCCAGGAAAATTCATCACCGCAACGTTTTACGGGTTTATAGTTGGAGATGGAAATATTGCTGGTAAACAAAATGTCTTCAATAGAAAAATTGCCGGCTTCACACTGTACGCTGAAAGAAATTGTTTCCCCTTCATCAACTATAAGGCTGTTTCCTACTGAAGGCTTGAGCTTAGGTAATACAACTTCTGTGTTATAAAAGACAAGTATAAAGCTTGTATCCACGCGTTCTTTGGGATTGGACAGGTTTTGCACCCCAAGTTTGACGGAATATTCCTCATCATATTTCAGCTTGCCGGAAAGAAAGAATGATTTTTCTGCTTTAAAGGTGAGCAGGCCGTTGTCTTTATTGATCTTTAGTCCGACCGGCGAATTCTTCAGATACCAGTAATATTTTGTTTCATCCCTGTTGATGGTCAGCTGATAGGAAAGGACTGAGTCCACATGTAACGTAATATACGGGTTCAGGTTAGTGATACGGAATGAACTGTCTATGGTCTCTGCAGGCTTATGTAATAGAGTGGTATCCACTACAATGTCCTGGCTTTGCGCTGCGGGTACGGCGCATATGAATACTAGGAAGAAATGTAATATCTTCTTATACATAGTTTCAGTGTGATTGGTAAACGAGTTGCAAAAATAGCAGATTTTAGACAATGCTTTCGCAGGAATGGTTGCCAGTAAAAAAAGAAACCCCATCGTGGAAACGACGGGGTGTAAACCAAAACCAACTGCTTATGAGAAAGATTCTTACTGAATATTTATTTCTTGTGCTGTAGGTTTGACTACTTCCTTTTTGGGAAGGTTTAATACCAGCACTCCATTATTATATTTTGCTTCTATTCCGGCCGCATCAATCTTTTCGTCCAGTGTAAAAGATCTTTTAAATGAACGGAAGCTATACTCGCGGCGAACTTGTTTCTCCGTATTGCTGTTTTCTGCATTCTCTTTCACTTCTTCTTTTTTCTCAGCAGAAACTGTCAGCACATTCTGGTCAATGTTCACCTTGAAATCAGATTTATCAAAACCAGGAGCTACCACTTCAAGTGAGTAACCCTTATCTGATTCTTTAATGTTTACCGGGGCGAACCCTTTAAACACTGTATCTGTTCCATTTCTATACAAGACGGGCAGTTCTGAAAAAAGGTCGTCCACCAAGTTGTTAAAACTTTTTTCAAAAGGACGACGGCCGAATCTTACGTGTGTCATAGTAGTTATTCTTTTTAATTTTTTTATTTTTTGAATACGCTTGTTACTTTTCAAACCATGTACCACCCCGATTTTACGCCCATTTTCCTGACATCCTAGCCCAAAACATATCCATAATACGCCATATTGTCAAAAGCGGTGGCTTATTGATGACATAGTGACCGATTCGTCATGTTGACCTTTTTTCAGCTACTTAAGAAATCATCTATTTCTCAGACTCTATTCGCGTAATTCGTACCCATACGCGCTAATTCGCGTACCCAACCTTTTTACCTATTTTTGCGTTTCATAACTAAACACAACTATGTATCCAGAAGAAATAGTCACCCCCATGAAAGAAGAGCTGACAGACAACGGATTTTCCGAGTTGCTGACAGCAGACGAAGTGAACGCCCAACTGGCAAAAGAAGGCACCACCCTGGTAATGATCAATTCTGTTTGCGGCTGCTCAGCAGGCAGTGCAAGGCCCGGAGTGCTGATGGCCGTTGTAAATGCTAAAAATAAACCTGATTTCCTGACCACCAGTTTTGCTGGTTTTGATGTGGAAGCCATAAAAACGCTGAGAGAGCATTTGCTTCCTTATCCTCCTTCTTCACCTGCAATTGCTTTGTTTAAAAACGGCCAATTGGTGCATTTTATCGAACGCCACCAGATAGAAGGAAGACCCGCCCAGATGATCGCAAACAACCTGATTGGCGCTTTCGACGAGTATTGTAACTAATAATAGAAATTTTACCTTTTAAGTCAACATTCAAAGTCAGAAATCAAAAATTCTCTCAATTACAGGGGATATTTTGATTTCTGACTTTTGAATTTTTAATTAGAGCGTATATTCGCCTGCTAAAAACCAACACGGTAAATGTATCCCAACCTTTATTTCGCCTTCAGAGATCTTTTTGGTGTAGAATGGCCTTTTCTCCGGTTTGTCAACTCGTTTGGTTTTTTTGTAGCCATATCCTTTATACTGGCGGCTGTAATTCTTACTGCAGAACTGAAACGCAAGAGCAGGGAAGGCCTGTTGCAACCCAAGGAAATGCAGGTAATGGTAGGGCAACCTGCTACTGCAGCTGAACTGATCCTTAATTTCCTCCTCGGCTTTTTACTGGGATATAAAATACTCGCTTTATTTATCATGGATGATTCTGCCACGGAAGATCCGCAGCAATTCATCTTCTCCGGCATCGGAAGCTGGCCAGCCGGTATCGGCCTGGGGCTTTTATTTGCCGGCCTGAAATGGTATGAAAAGAACAAGCAGAAATTGCCGAAACCGGAAAAACGCACTATCCGGATCTGGCCGCAGGACAGGGTAGGAGAAATGACCATCCTGGCCCTGGTGTTTGGCCTGTTGGGTGCCAAGCTGTTTGATATTTTTGAGAATTGGGGCGATTTTCTGAAGCACCCTTCCTCTTATTTGTTTTCACCTTCCGGACTTACTTTCTATGGAGGCCTGATCTGTGCGGCTATTGCCATTTGGGTATATGCCCGGAAGCATAATATCGGGTTCTGGCATCTGAATGATGCCGCAGCCCCGGCTCTTATGCTGGCTTATGGCACTGGACGCATTGGTTGCCAGGTGGCAGGGGATGGCGACTGGGGAATAGAAAACCTTAACCCTAAGCCTTTTAGCTGGCTTCCGGACTGGCTGTGGGCTTACACCTATCCACATAATGTAAATGAAGCAGGCCGGCCTATTGCCGGTTGTGTAGGAAAATACTGCAATGAATTGCCTGTCCCTGTTTATCCGACCCCTCTCTATGAAGTGGTCATGGGGCTGCTTTTATTCGCCCTTTTGTGGTCGCTCCGTAAGAAATTGAAAGTACCGGGCACCCTTTTTGCGCTCTATCTGATGGTGAACGGGATTGAAAGGTTCTTGATCGAGAAAATTCGGGTGAATACACACCTGAATCTTTTCGGTTTCCGCCCCACACAGGCAGAAGTGATTTCCACCCTTTTATTCCTGACGGGACTGGTATTGTGGTTTGTCCTTCGAAAAAGGGCCAAAATCGCGAAATCCACATTCTGATCAGGGAGATAAGGCTTTTTATTTTTTTTAAGGAATACTGTCAAACACGCTGCCAGCATAGCTTTCAGCTATAAGAGTGCGGAATATAATTACTTATAACCAATTATGTCATAATAATTATTAACAAGGGCTATGAGATTCCGTGATTGCAATGTATTTTTGCAGACGGTTCGGGACGGTTTTATTCACTACACTTTGCATACCCTGCAAACAAAGACTGTCTATTATTGTTGTTATTTAAACAGACAGATTCATTATGAGGCAACTCAAAATTGCTACCCAGATTACCAACAGGGATTCTCAGGCGGTTGAGAAGTACCTTCAGGAAATTTCGAAGATCTCTATGATCACTCCTGAAGAGGAAACCACGTTGGCACAGCGTATCAAGATGGGAGATCAGAAAGCACTGGACAAACTGGTGCAGGCAAACCTCCGCTTCGTGGTATCTGTAGCCAAGCAATATCAACACCAGGGTTTATCACTGAGTGATCTTATTAACGAGGGCAACCTCGGCCTTATTAAAGCGGCACAACGCTTTGATGAAACCAAAGGTTTCAAATTTATTTCATACGCAGTATGGTGGATTCGCCAGTCCATTTTACAGGCGTTGGCAGAGCAGGGCAGATTAGTCCGCTTGCCTCAAAACAAAATTGGCACCTACAACAAGGCTAACAAAGCTTATATGGCTTTCGAGCAGGAGCACGAAAGAGAACCATCAACAGAAGAGTTGGCTGAATTACTGGAAATGAGTGAAACAGAGATCAACAACATTTTCCAAAGCAATACCCGTCACACTTCACTGGATGCACCTGTGCATGAAGCAGAAGATGTAGCCATGGGTGATTTGCTGGAAGGTGGTGATGACACCGATGACGATGTAATGAAAGACTCGCTGAGAAACGAGATCCGTCGTGTGCTCAAATCACTCAGCCCAAGGGAAGCAGAAATTGTGAACGCTTATTTTGGCCTGGATGGTGAACAAGGTGTTACCATCGAACAGATCGGTCAGAAATACGATCTTACCAAAGAACGTATCCGCCAGATCAAGGAAAGAGCCATCAAACGTTTGCAGAAAGCCCGCTACAGCAGCGCGCTGAAAGCTTACCTGGGATAATTGCTTTGAATTGTTTCGCCTGACGGCGAACTAAAATAGCAGCATCGTCCGCCTTCGCTAAAGCTATGGCGGATAAATCGGTGGGTTTATTTAAAAAAAACAGCTCCGGCCATTCAGTTGACCGGGGCTGTTTTTTTAGATCACATTCATATACAACCATTCATATAAAAAAATTAACGTTTACCCGATCCCGGGGATGGTTCGTAAACCCGTTTCCCCGTACATTTGCATGCCGATCCTCCATTGACTCCCAAATATTTGCCGGAATTCTCATTTGCCACCCCCGGCCAAACCAACGATGCATAGCCATAAAGCACGTATATAAAACTTATTATGTTTATAGATGATCATACTATGAGAAAGAGTCGGTCTTTTATTTTCTATTTACTGGTCCCTGCTTTGTTATTTTCCGCTG
>CBHEUU010000123.1:0-9612 GCA_965990355.1 uncultured Chitinophagaceae bacterium | reverse complement strand
TATTCAATAGATGGAGGCACCACCTGGCCGGGAACTATTGCCAGCAATATTGCAGCCAGTGAACGTCAATATAAATGGTTTATTCCTGCCGGCCCCACAGACCAGGCAAGGATACGCCTGGTCCGTAATGGTACCGGCGAGGAAAGCATCAGCAGCAATTTCGTTGTGTTGGGGAAACCGGTTATTACCCTGGCCTCTGTTCAGTGTGAAGGCTATATTTCCATTAACTGGGGGGCTATCGCTAATGCCACAGATTATGAAGTGATGATGCTTCGTGGTGATGAAATGGTTTCGGTAGTTACTACAACCGCCACTTCATATACCTTCAGCGGTCTTTCAAAAGATACATTATATTGGGTAACTGTAAGGGCAAGAATAAACGGCAACCCCGGATGGCGTGCCACTGCTGTCAGCCGTCAACCGAATAACGGTACCTGTACAGGTACCATCAGTGACAATGACCTGAAAATTGATGCGCTGCTTTTACCTGCTGTATCCGGCAGGAAATATACATCCACAGAATTATCGTCAAATACAAGTATCCGGATACGGATAAAGAACCTGGATAATGTCGCCACAACTGGTGATATACCGGTACGGTATATCATCGGAGCAGGTCCTGCTGTGCAGGAAACGATCGTCAATCCTGCGATTGCGGCCGGGGGAACATATTCATATACATTTACTACGCCGGCTGATATGTCGGCGATTGGAAATTATCCCCTGAAAGTAAGTGTATCATATCCGGGTGATCCTGTAACAGCCAATGATACAGTAGCCGTTCTTTTTAAACAGCTGGACAACCCGGCCATTAATCTTGCAACAGATTTCCTGGATGATATTGAAGCTGCACCTATTCAAAGCTATACTGCCCCGCAAATAGGTTTGACAGGCCTGGACCGTTATGATTTTATTGGCTCCACTCGAAACGGGCGCATAAGAAGTTTTGTGAACAGCGGCATTGCTTATTCAGGCAACCGGGCGTTAACATTAGATGCTGACCGTTACATTCCGGCGGGACTAACAGATTCCCTAACCGCTACCTTCAATCTTCAAGGGTATAATGCGGCAACAGATGATATACGGTTGGATTTCTATTTTAAGCAACACGGGCAGGCGCCTAATGCTGCTAATAAAGTATGGGTGCGGGGAAGTGATCTTGATACCTGGATAGAGGCGTATGATCTTTACGCTAACCAGGAAACAGCAGGTTTTTTCAAACAATCTTCCAGTATTGAACTAAGAAGCCTGCTTTTAGCTAATAGTCAGAATTACTCTTCCAGCCTACAGGTACGCTGGGGGCAATGGGGGCAGACAATGACGTCAAGTGATGAAGCCGGAGCAGGTTATACGTTTGATAACATACACCTGTATAGAGTAACGGATGATATTCAACTGACGGCGATTGACACACCTGTTGTTGCAAGCTGCGGACTTGATGCAGCCGTTCCTGTAGAGATCAGGGTGAGGAACAGCACTGCAAGCACGATCAACAGCATACCTGTAAGGTTGCAGGTGGATGGAGGAGTTGTTATCAACGAAACGATCCCGTCCATACCGGCCAACACAACAGTTACCTATACGTTTGCAGCCACAGCCAATCTTGCTACCCCAGGCAGTCATACCGTAAAAGTGTGGGTAGCTCTTGCATCGGATTCTTACAAGAATAATGATACGGCTATCGTGGCATTAGTGAATTCCCTTCTTGTGAGCAGTTTTCCTTACCTGCAGAATTTTGAAACGGGAGACGGAAACTGGCATGCAGACGGCATCCGCAGTTCATGGCAATATGGTACACCTGTTTCTACGCGTATCAACAAGGCTGCAAGCGGTACCAATGCATGGAAAACAAGTTTGTTCGGGAATTATAATGATGGTGAGTTGTCTTATCTCTACTCGCCTTGCTTTGATGTCACCAGCATGACCAACCCAACGCTTAGTTTCAGCCTGGCGCTTGACCTGGAAGATTGCGGCGCTATGCTTTGCGATGAAGCACATGTTGAATATTCGGCAGACGGAAAGAACTGGACCAAACTGGGCACAATGGGTGCAGGCACTAACTGGTATAATAAAAACTATTCCGGCAATCATGTTTGGAACATACAAAATTATACACGCTGGCATGTGGCCACCATTCCATTGCCAACAGGGTTGAGCCGTTTGCGTTTACGGTTTGTGATGCATTCAGATCCTTATGTGAGCAGGGAAGGAATAGCAGTGGATGATATACATATTTATGATAAGCAGTATGAAATTTATGACGGTCCGCCTTATACAAGTAATGCAGTAAATCAACCTGTAGTAAACGGCAATAACTGGATTAATTTTACAGATGCAGGAGAGATCATCGCATCTATAAATCCCGCCGGGCAAAACCTGGGCAGCACCGATGTGCAGGCATATATCTATACAGGAGCCGTGCGCACAAAACACAATCAATACTATCACAACCGCAACATCACTATCAAACCCACTCAAACAGTATTACCTGATTCTGCCATCATCCGTTTTTATTTCACCGATGCGGAAACAGAACTACTGCTGGATGCAAGCGGATGCGCACTTTGTTCCAAACCAGCTTCAGCATATGAACTGGGCATTACCAAATATGATGATGCCAATAAAACATTGGAGAATGGGAATCTTTCCGATAATGCAACAGGCGACTGGTTGTTTATTTCCAATGCTGTAAAAGTGCCGTATGACAAAGGCTATTACGCAGAATTCCGCGCTAAAGATTTTTCAGAGTTCTGGTTGAACAATGGCGGTCCTGATCATAACCAGGCATTGCCGGTTGAACTGGTGAGTTTTACCGCAACAAAGCAACCCAATAAAGATGTGCAGCTGGATTGGATAACAGGTACTGAGATCAATTCATCTTATTATGAGATAGAGTTGGCTAAAGGCAATGCAGCACTTAACCAGGAAGCATTTACTCCAATAGGGCGCGTGACCAGTCTCAATTCACCAAATGGCGGGCGGTATAGTTTTACGGATAAGGAAAACAACAAATCCGGTATCCGGTATTACCGCTTGAAAATGGCGGACCAGGATGGAAGATTCAGTTATTCTGCCATCCGGCCGGTTGCGTTTGACGAAGAAATAAGCTGGCAGATTTATCCGAATCCGTCCAAAGGCATTTTCTATTTGATTTGCCAGGCCAACGCCGGTGAAGATATTGATATCCGTATCCACGATATCAATGGCCGGCAGGTACGCCGTATTAAGCAGCAGGCCAGTGATTTTGTGCAGAAGATAGAAGTCAACCTTAGTGGTACGGAATATGCACAGGGAGTTTATTTACTGGAAGCACGGGCAGGGGGAAAACAAAATACATTCAGGTTGGTTAAGTTGTAAAAGGGCGAAATCGGCGAGAGCCCTGAACAAGTCGGTCGGGTGAAAAATATTGGTCTTAATTTAGCCGTGCAAAATCAATTAGCGATATGAAAACGGGAAAAGTTCCTTTTACCCCTTACCAAACATTGGTAGTGGCGTTGCTGGCTTTATTACAGTTTACGGTAGTACTCGATTTTATGGTGCTTTCTCCATTGGGCGATATTTTAATGAAATCGCTGGACATTACTCCTTCACGGTTTGGCTGGGTGGTGTCTGCTTATGCTTTCAGTGCAGGCGGGGCCGGCATACTTGCAGCAGGGTTTGCTGATAAATTCGACCGGAAAAAAATACTGATATTCTTTTACGTTGGTTTTATAGCAGGCACTATCGCTTGTGCCCTGGCTAATAGTTATCATGCTTTACTGATAGCCCGTATTATAACCGGCTTATTCGGTGGTGTGATCGGTGCTGTGTCCATGGCTATCGTTACCGACCTGTTTGAACCTGCCCAGCGCGGAAGGGTGATGGGGATCGTGCAAATGGGTTTTGCAGCCAGCCAGGTGCTTGGCATACCAGTTGGATTATACTTTGCCAACCTGTGGAACTGGCATGCAGCTTTCCTGATGATCGTTGGGCTGGCAGTATTGATCATTATTATGATCATTGTAAAAATGAAACCTGTTACAGCGCATCTTTCTTTACAATCAGATAAAAGCCCTCTGTTGCATTTCTGGCATACGTTGGCGAACCGTACTTACAGGATAGGATTTACTGCAACGGCATTATTATCCGTTGGAGGCTTTATGCTGATGCCATTCGGGAGCGCATTCCTTGTTAATAATATTCATATCTCACAAGAGAGACTGCCAATGATCTTTTTATTTACCGGCATCGCTTCCATTGTGATCATGCCGATGATAGGAAAACTGAGTGACAGGATTGATAAGTTCAACCTTTTCGCTGCCGGTTCCGCACTGGCCATTATCATGATCCTGGTATATACCAATCTTTCTCCTATTCCGTTATGGCTGATCATTGTGATCAATATGATTCTCTTTATGGGTATCATGAGCAGAATAATACCTGCAGTGGCATTGACCACCAGCATCCCTGAAATGAGAGATCGCGGAGCATTTATGAGCATCAATGGTTCATTACAACAGATGGCAGGCGGAATAGCCGCGATCTCAGCAGGACTGATCGTGACCCAACCATCCAAAGCCGCGCCTTTGCAGCATTACCCCACACTGGGCATTGTGGTTTGTTGTGCTATTATTGTTTGTGCTGTATTTGTGTACAGGGTAAGCGTGATAGTGAAGAAAAAAGCGGCAGGAGTTAAAGTCCCTGCGCCGGTAGTGGCAGAATAATTGAACATCATTATATTTTATCTCTCCATGCCAGTTCTTCCTGTCTCTTTAATCGTGCTTTTTCTTTTAACCGGGCAGGTAATTGTTCCATATAAATAACGATCGTCATTACCGTGCAGTAGAGAAATAACAGCACCAAAGCCAGTGAATAAAAGCCGGCTATCAGCACGAAAACAAGAGCTATCATTATTAATGATGAAGAGATGATCAGTAAAACCGGGGCCCATTCTTTTTGCAGTGATAACACTATAAAAACCGTTATCGAGTATGCATAAATGACCATTAATGTGAAGGAGATCCAATGTTCGCGGGCTAAAGAAATATGCTGTATCAGGCAGGTGGCGGCCAGCATAGCTCCGAAAATGCCACCATAGATGCAAATATTCTGGTGGCGTTCAGTAAAGTTGTTCATGGTGGATGTTTGAACGCCAAAATAATAACTGACTGCGGGATTTTGCAAATCCTTTCTTTTTTTTCAGGTATGATCGAAAGATTCCGAAGTATTTCCACTTAATAAAGCTTTTACCGGATCGTTTTTTTTGTTTTGGTAAGATTATTGTTGATGAGGGAAAGCCGTTGCGACCTGAAACACCGTCCAATATCATGAAAAAAACCATCAGCGTGCTGACTGTTTTGCTATTGTTTTTTTCTGTTACCTATAGTCAGCCTTGTAATATTCCTGATTCCTTCTTTGCAGACGACACTATTGTTGTTTGCCAGGGCAGTACATTCCAAATAAACGCACCTGTAGTATCCGGCGCTACTTATGCCTGGTCTACAGCCGAAGCTACTAATCCGGTAACGGTGCGTTTTAATGGAAAATACTGGTTGGATATCACGGAGCCCGGGTGTACCCGTTCAGACACCGTTGTTATACTATTCAATTCTTTTTTATTGTCCCCCCAGGTAAGTGATCTGAAACTTTGCAAAGGACAGCCTGCTTTGCCAATACCTGTTTTGGGGCAGAACCTGCTTTGGTATACTGATCCGATTGGCGGCACAGCCAACACGGGCATGCCAGGACTTTCTACAGCAGACACCGGCCGGGCTACTTACTGGTTTTCCCAGACCATCCGTGGTTGTGAAAGTCCACGCCTGCCGGTGGAAGTAAGAGTGATAGATAAACCCATGTTTGAACTGGGTGAAGCTTTTATTATTCCCTGCGGAGCTGCAGGCATCACTTTGCAGGTAGTCCCGGATGGTGAATCAGACTATACCTGGAGTAATGGAAGCCAGGGTGTGTCCATGCTGGCACCTGGCCGTGGCACATACAGCCTTTACGCAGAAAATATGTGCGGTAATCACCGTGATACGGTGGTGGCTGTTGAATGTGAAGACCGTTGTGTGCAGTTCCCTACTGCATTTACACCTAATAGCGATGGAAAGAATGATCGTTACCAGGCGGCCTGTTTTTGTCCTGTTCCGGAATACAAGCTGGTAATCTATAATCGCAATGGAGAGGTGGTGTTCCGTACCTCTAATCCTTCTGCAGGATGGGACGGTTATCACCAGGGTAAGCTTCAGCCTATCGGGGCTTATGTTTTCTATTCAGAGTATTACGACTTCATCTTGAAACAATCCTTTACCCGTAAGGGCAGCTTTACCTTACTGCGCTAGTGCTCATAGCGATCTAAAAAATAAGAGAGCCAGCTACCATCGGCAGCCGGCTCAATATATTTGTAAGCACAATCGCTGATTACCAACCTTGTTTGGCAATACCGGCTTTAATAGCCGCCAGTGCTTTCTCTTCACCAAGCAATGTAGTGAGCTTGTTTCCTTTACCATCATTGCCTTGTGCCATATAAGCCCCTTTGGCAGTTTTAGTAATAACGGCATCCTTGATAGGAACACCTTTTTCCTTGGTTTTAACATTGTACGCAGTAAGTGTTACTTCAGACATGATGGTTATTTTTTGAGATTAGAAAAACCTGAAATTACGATTTTTAGCGGGTTCCAGGGGCCCGTTTAGGTTCTTAGCCCTACAAAAAGCCTGCCGCTTGCAATAAAGTATTGAAAATCAATGCCACCAAATTCCTGTTTTTTATACCCATCGTATGTGGATTTTTAATTATTCTGAATCCCTTTTGCACTAAAACTCTGTGTATGAGAAAATGGCAAGGTCTCCTTTTTCAAATAATTCTTCTTTTTATAGGCTTTCCCGCTGCTGCTCAATCAGGCTACGACCGTTCCCGCCTGGCAGACTTTTTTCAAAATAATGACTATGAAGGGGCGATACATTGGCTTCGGACCATTGAAAATCAGGGAAATAATCTTCAATACCAGGCTGACCTTGGATATGCTTATTTCATGAACGGGGATTTAGAGAACGCTAAGCCACCCTTTCTTAACCTTTTTCAGCAGAAGCCAGATAACCTGCAGGCCAATCTTTACCTGGCCCAGGTATATGAGGAATTTAAAATGACAGATAGCGCCTTGTACCATTACCTCCGGCTTACCAGCCTGCGGCCGGCTAATTACCGGTTCTGGCATAAATCCACTCAATTATATATCGATATCGCTTTATACGACTCGGCTCTGAACTGTGTACAAAAAGGATATGCCGTTAATCCACGTTCAGGAAAACTGCTGGTGCAATATGCTAATCTGCTGGTGAGGTTTAAGCAAGCAGGCAAGGCAGATTCACTGGTAAACAGTTTTCTGCTTATTGATTCTTCAAACATCGACGTGATTACAAAAAAAATCGAGCTGGCTTCCAAAAAACCTGATCATCGCCAGGTGATATACTGGGGTGAAAAACTGCTCGCCGATTCTGCCGACCTGTTAATGCCCTACGTTAATCTCGCTTACAGTTACCTGAATGTGGATAGTATCGACCGCTCTGCCTGGGTCTGCGAATGGCTGATCGGTCAAAATAAAGCGTATCCACCCGTTTTATATTGCGCAGCATTGGCCTATGCAAAGAAAAAAGATTATGCCCGCAGCAATGAATTACTGGACAGGTGCCTTGAATTAAGCCTGCAAAAAGAAGCAGTGACTTATTTCAACGCCAAATCAGACAATTTTGAAGCAATGAAGCAATACCGCAAGGCAGCCAGCTATCATGATACTTCTTATTATTATTTTCAATACCCGCTTGATCTCTACTATGCCGGTCGTATCTATGATAAATACTTAAATAATAAACCCAAGGCATCCATCTATTACAGACAGTTTATTGCGAAAAGGAAAAAACCTGCAAGCAATGATGAAGTCCGGATATTTCAATACATAGAAACTTATCTTAAGGAGCATCAATAATTTTCATACAGCGTATAGTAAATGGAACTAAGCATGCCGGCTGAAAAATTAAGTTCCAACAGCTTCCATCTTTTACTAACTGTAGCAGTAACTATCTGCCACTGGGTTGAATTGGCCATAGACGGATCAAAGGCTGTGGTGAGATTCTTGTCAAACAGGGAGAGGCGTTGCAATTTATCACCATATACGGCAACACTCTTAATGGCAACAAGCTTATTAAATAAAGCGGAAACCGAATCGCCAACGGTTATGCCATTTTGAAAATCGTTGATGCTGGGCCATTTGGTCAGTGGAGTGCCATTGTTCATGTAGATCACTTTTACTTTACTGGCTTCAAAACCCAACTGGATACCTGTTGAGGTGCCGGTGGTTTCATCCATGAACAGGCTGTTATATAAAGGTATTTTGTTCTGTATCGCGGAAAGATCACTGAATACATTGCCAATAATGCCTGTATAAGTAATTTGTCTGTCGGTGCGGATATCCTGCAACATGGTATATACGTCCTCAGCAGTTTCACCAATAGTTAATCCCCATAATTGCCCGGTGCGAACGGTATCTCTTTCAATAGGTCTGTAAGGATTGGGATCATTTGTTCCGGACGTTCCTTTCATGCACGAAGTAAACATAGCGAGAAAAAGGGCGAGAGTTGCTGCCAGTCTGATCATGGTACTAAATTTTGAAACTGTTGACATCATATTTTCATTGATCGTTGCATGAACTTATAGCAGTATAAGCAACAAAAAAGCCCCGGTTAAATAACCAGGGCTTTCTCTATTTTATAAAATCATTATACGTCGAGTTTTGCGTATTTGGCGTGACTTTCAATGAACTCCCTGCGGGGGGCCACTTCATCACCCATCAGCATGCTGAAGATCCGGTCTGCTTCTGCTGCACTTTCGATGGTTACTTTTTTAAGTGTGCGGGTGTCGGGATTCATCGTTGTGTCCCACAACTGATCGGCATTCATCTCTCCCAAACCTTTGTAACGTTGTATGTTCACGCTGTCTTCTTTTCCGCCGCCAATGCGTTCTACCAGGGCCTTACGTTGTGTTTCATTATACGCATAAGCCTGGTCCTTTCCTTTTTTCACTAGATATAAAGGCGGTTGTGCGATATATACATATCCCTGCTCCACCAGTTCCTTCATATAGCGGTAAACAAATGTCAGGATCAGTGTGGCGATGTGAGAACCGTCCACATCGGCATCCGTCATGATGATCAGTTTATGATAACGGAGTTTGACAAGGTTCAGCGCTTTGGGATCTTCAGGTGTTCCCACAGTTACACCCAGCGCCGTATACATATTCCTGATCTCCTCGTTTTCGTAAATCTTATGCTCCATGGCTTTTTCCACGTTCAGGATCTTACCCCTCAGTGGAAGGATGGCCTGGAAACTCCTGTTACGGCCCTGCTTGGCCGTACCACCTGCTGAGTCTCCTTCGACAAGGAACAATTCGCAACGGTCGGGATCACGGTCAGAGCAATCGGCCAGTTTACCGGGAAGACCTCCGCCGGTCAATACTGTTTTGCGCTGCACCAGTTCCCTGGCTTTGCGGGCAGCAGCCCTTGCCTGGGCTGCCAGGATCACTTTGGCAACGATATTTTTGGCTTCCTTGGGATTTTCTTCGAGATATGCTTCCAGCACTTT
>CBHEUU010000122.1:0-9618 GCA_965990355.1 uncultured Chitinophagaceae bacterium | reverse complement strand
TATACTGTAGGGATTAATTATCGGAATCATCATCCAGTTTCACCTGGTAAGTGTATGTTCCGTTATAACCCGGGTAAATACCTTCCAGTTTGATCCTTCCGGTACCATTATTCAGGTACTGGCCTAATTCATCCGCATTTTTGATATCCTGGCCATTCACTGTAGTGATGATGAAGCCCTGCTCCATTCTTGTTCCGCTGAATGGTCCGCCTTCTTTTATTTTCTTAACCACTACGCCACCGGGAATATCATATTCTTTGGCTTTTTTGCTGTCCAGGTTTTCCAGTTCAAGACCGAGCCTGTCGCCTATTACTTCTGCAGAGCTGATATCTTCCAGTTTACTGGCTGTTCCTTTCAGCGTTACAGAAACAGTGTATTCTTTACCGTTGCGGATATAAGTTACCGGCACTTTTTCACCAGGTTTCAGGCTTGCAAGGTGACCGCTCATTTCAATACCGCTTGATACGGAATTGCCATTTACTTTAATGATCACATCACCTTTTTTCAAACCGGCCTCGGCTGCTGCACCATCTGCAGGAGCTGTTTGCACATATACGCCCTGGCCATCTTTCTGACCTGCCCGTTTTACCAGGCTTTCATTGGCTGATGAACTGGATGTGTAAGAGATACCAAGGTATCCTCTTTTTACATCACCGAATTCGATCAGGTCGCTAACCACTTTACGCACGATATTGACAGGGATGGCAAAACCATAGCCGGCATAAGTTCCATTAGGTGCAAGAATAGCAGAGTTGATACCGATCAGTTGTCCTTCCGGTGTGATCAATGCACCACCGCTATTGCCCTGGTTGATCGCCGCATCTGTTTGAATAAATGATTCAACCGGTGAAGCGCTCTGGCGGCTGTTGATACCGATAGAACGGCCCTTTGCACTAACGATTCCGGCTGTTACGGTTGTTTCCAGTGTTAAAGGATAACCAACTGCAAGCACCCATTGGCCAAGCTTCACATTGTCTGAGTTGCCATAGACCATGTAAGGAAGACCAGTTGCATCAATCTTCAGCACAGCGATATCGCTGCTGGGATCGCGGCCGATAATTTTGGCCGGATATGACTTTTTGTTGCTCAGTGTAACTGTGATCTCTTCTGCTACGCCTTCTCTTCCATCAGATACTACGTGGTTATTGGTAACGATATATCCATCTTCACTCAACAGTACACCACTACCGGAAGCTCTTTGCTCAGGCTGGACCATAAGGCCACCACCACCGGGTCCGAAGAATTGATCAAAGAAATCATCCATCGTATTGCCCTGGCCCTGGCGAAGGCTATTGCTTATTTTTTTAGCGGCTATTTTTGTTTTGATGTGCACTACCGCAGGCACTGCAGCATTCGCTGCCTTGGTGAAGTCAATCGGATCTACCGGCGCACCCGCAACATTTTCATTAAAGCCTGCATAATTCACAGGCAGCTTGCCATCTGCTGCCAGCACCAACGCAGATTTAGGTGTGTTCAATTTTCCATAGACCCAAACGCTGCCAACAGCTGATGAAGCACTGATCGCTACCACCAGCAAGAGTTGTTTCCATTTCATATTCTTTTTCAATTTTTTTTATGTATGATATTGCTCAGCCTATCTATTCTGTTTGTTTGTATTTTCAAATAGTATGCCTTTGCTTATACAAAGTAACAAACTGTCACTCCTAATTCTTTTCCAGCGATTTAGTTTAACAAATCATTTACTAAGGGCTTCGTACTTCACTACAAATTTATTAACATTTAAGCAGAAAAAGAACAGCTTCCGGCTCAGGATTTTCCGCTTAGTTCTGTCAGGAATTGCAGGGTATCTACCCCATCTGCATAATCATTAATAGCGGGGTATTGCGCACTGCCAAACGGCGTATATTCCTGGCCCACGATGCATTGCAGGGCTTCATTTTTTTCCAGGGAGGGTGCTAAGGTGTTTTTGTCTTTATAATATTCATAGTTCAACTGGCTGATCGGTGAGAAGGGAGAGGCATCTTCTATCAGTAAGAGGGACTCATTGCTCATGTAGTATTTTTTATTGAGCAGGTGAATGGCCAGGTTGTAGTCGTAGTTGTTTTTGTATTTATGATGGTCGGCGAGATAGTTATACTTTTTAAATACACCCAGGAGTTGAGCGAAATCATATCCTTCAGGCACATACAGCTTGGTAACATTGCGGCAGCCCAGTCCGAAATAGGTATACACATCGCCGGCCAGTTGTTCCAGTTCTGCGGTGGTTTCCCTGCCTGTGAGCACTGCCACAGAAGTACGGTTGCGGCGGATGATATGCGGATATTTTTTGAAATAGTAATCAAAATAACCCGCAGAATTATTGCTGCCGGTAGCGATATAGGCATCGCAGCCGTTCAGGCGTTCCGCAAATACAATATCATTGGCAGCAGAAGCATCCCATTCCGTCATTTTCTTTACCAGGTGGGGAAGCAGGATATGGTCCCTGGATGAAGTTTTAACCAGGGCCTTATGGCCGCTGATAAAAACGCAAAGGAGATCATGAAAGCCTACCAGTGGAATATTCCCGGCCATCACAATACCAACTGTTTTAGGATGGGGGTTCTCGGCCGGCAAATGATAGGAGGCAGTCCATTTTTCCAGGATATCTTTCCGGAGAAAAGAACGGGCCACCTGTTGTGTAGCCAGCTCAACGAATTCAGGGATAAACCATCCGTTTTCCCTGGCGGCCCTTTCCCTGATGGCCTGCCATTCCGCATTATCTGAAAGCATGTATTGTCCGAGTTGATCAAGCAGCCTTATCCTTTGTTGTAAATTCATCCGTAATGAGTATTTTTGTCACACAAAAATAACTTCTACTTATTTAATCATAATTGTATGGCTATTAAGATCACAGATGAATGTATAAACTGCGGGGCCTGCGAACCGGAATGCCCTAATAATGCTATTTATGAAGGAGGCGTGGAATGGGCGATTGCGGATGGCACTTCAGTAAAAGGGTCCTTTACCCTGCTGGATGGCTCGGTAGTGGATGCCGATCAGAAAAATGAACCGTTGAGCGTTGATACTTATTACATTACAGCTAATAAATGTACCGAATGCCAGGGTTTTCATGAAGAACCTCAATGCGCGGCAGTTTGCCCGGTTGATTGCTGTGTACCAGACGAAATGTACCAGGAAACCGTGGAAGAACTGATGGCTAAAAAGGAAAGATTACATATTTAATATGTGTATAAAAAATCCTCCGGAATGCAAGCCGGGCCTGATTTTTTATTTATCTTAGAAACACTCTAATAAAGCAGCCAGTCTGCTAATTTTTGGCGGGTGATATTTCCCGTCGTAAAAAGGTGAAGGAGAAACGGCCTTCACCTTTCTTATTGTCGCTCCCAATTTTAGCAATCTAAATTTCCTCTAAACCGATTTTTCCTCAATATTTGTAGAACCATTCACCATACCATAATGAAGAAAAAAATAGCCCTGGTAACGGGCGGGTATTCAGGCGAAGCAGTAATATCCTATAAAAGCGCTGTTACCATCAGCAATAATCTCGACAGACAGTTATTTGATGTTTATAAAATAGATATCAACCCGCAAGGCTGGTTTTATGAAATGCCTGACGGAAGAAAAGCAGCAATTGATAAAAATGATTTCTCCCTGCAACTGGACAATCACAAGATCACCTTTGATGCTGTATTCATTGGCATGCATGGCACTCCGGGCGAAGATGGCAAACTGCAGGGATATTTTGACGTGCTGAAAATACCATACACCAGTTGTGATGCTGCTACTTCTGCCATCACATTCAATAAAAGATATACAGTAGCTGTTGCCAGGATGGCCGGTATCGGTGTGGCCAATTCTGTACATCTTTTCAAACATTCTCCTGTACCTGCCAATGAGGTAGCCGACAAATTGAAATTGCCTGTATTCGTAAAACCAAACAACGGCGGATCGAGCATTGGTATGAGTCGGGTTGACAAAGCAGAGGATCTTGCTGCTGCCATTGAAAAAGCCTTTAAAGAAGACGACCAGGTACTGGTGGAAGAAATGATCCAGGGCCGTGAATTCACTGTAGGTGTTTTTAAAACAAAAGGCAATATCATTGTGCTCCCGATCACCGAAGTGAGAGCGCATGACAGTAAAGAGTTTTTTGATTTTGAAGCCAAATACCAGGGGAAATCAACAGAAACAACACCGGCCGTGGTGGACGAAGTCATCGCAGACAAGATCAGGGAAGCCGCACGCAAGATATACACGGTGTTCAATTGCAGAAGCGTGATCCGGATAGATTTTATTTACAATGAAGAAACCCAGCAACCGTTTATGCTGGAGATAAACACTATTCCCGGGCAAAGTGAGGCCAGCATAGTGCCGCAACAGGTAAAAGCCATGGGCTGGAGCCTTACCGAGTTCTATACCAAACTGACGGAAGAATGTTTTTAACGCTAATGACACGAATTAACGCTAATGACGCTAATAATTAACGCGAATTGTGCTAATGAGGCGAATAAATCGACCCGTATCAGCGTTCATGCATAAACCTAACACCCAGTAATGTTTAAATTCATCACCCATCGCCCCTTATGGGCCAATATCCTGGCAGCGATCGTTATTGCGCTGATCATTTTTTTCATTTTCATTTTTTCGCTCAACTGGCTTACCCATCATAACCAGGCCAAGTCTGTGCCCCTGGTACAAGGCAAAACGTATGAGGATGCAAAAAATACTTTAGAAAAAGCAGGCTTTGAAGTGGTGATACAGGATTCTCTTTATGTAGACACGGCCAAACCTCTGTCGGTACTGAAGCAGATCCCTGAATCAGACGAGCTGGTGAAAGTGAACCGCACCGTATATCTTACTATTAACCGGGCTGTGCCTCCAATGGTGGAAATGCCCAACCTGATCGGTTATAGCTACCGCAGTGCGGAAATGGCTTTGAAAAATGCCAACCTGCGCGTAGGTGATACAACCTTCCGCCCTGACTTTGCTAAAAATGCTGTATTGGAACAACGCTATAACGGTAATATCATCCGTCCTGGTGATAAAGTGCGGATGGGGAGTATTATTTCCCTGGTGCTGGGTGATGGGGTGGGCGACAGGCAATTCCCTGTGCCGGTGTTGATCGGCCTCACTTATTGTGAAGCCCAAACCCTTGCAGAAGCGCAGGGCATCAGCATCGGATCGGTGATAGCAGACGGAGTTGAAGATACCTGTAATGCGTATATTTACTGGCAGCGTCCGGAACGGTATGATGAAGAACGTAAGTTCCGTTACATCCGCTCCGGCCAGATGATTGATATCAAACTGCAAAAGGACAAACCGGAAATCGCTGACACGACAATAAAAGTGCCCCTTGAGCAGCAATAATTATTTAATTAAGACATTATGCAAACAATTACAGCTGAAGAACTGAAAGCCCGCCTCGATGCCGGGGAAAAACTGAATATAGTAGACGTCCGTGAACCGCATGAGCATGCCGAATTCAATATCGGTGGTGTGCTTTATCCTCTTGGTAAAGTGCAAACCATGCAGGTAGATGAACTTGAACCTTTCAAAGATGAAGAACTGATCGTATACTGCCGTAGCGGCAACCGCAGCGGACAAGCCTGTCTTATCCTGGATACATTAGGGTTTAAGAATACAAAGAACCTGGTGGGTGGGATGTTGAACTGGCAGGATAAGATCAAGCCGTAATGAACGGATAATTGTATCGAAACAGGACGGCTTTTTGTATCAAAAGCGAACATTCCCCTCCTTCTTTTCTTATAAAGGATTGACAACGATCAGTCAATATAGTGGCATAATTTTCATTGTTAGCCTCTATATTCCATAATGAAAAGAAGTATCCATGTTCAGGAACAGCTTAAAACTCGCGTGGCGTAATCTTTTAAAAGACCGTCAGTTCAGCTTGCTGAACCTTCTGGGCTTATCTACCGGACTGGCCTGTGTTCTCCTTATTTACTTATGGGTGAGGGATGAGCGTAGCATCGATAAGTTTAATGCAAAAGACGACCGGCTTTTCCAGGTAATAAAAACCTCGCTGAATGTTGATGGTACTATTGAAACACATGAAACGACTCCCGGTCTCTTGGCCAAATCGATGGCCGATGAAATCCCTGAAGTGGAATATGCCATATCTGTTATTTCTGATGATATGGGAATTGTTTCTACAGGAGATAAACCTATAAAAGCCCAACCCCAGTTTGTTGGCAAAGACTTCTTTAATGTATTTTCCTATTCCTGGATAGATGGCGACAAGAGTAAAGCCCTGATTGATAGACACGGCGTACTCATATCCGATAAACTTGCACTGAAATTATTTAATACAACAAAGGGAATTGTTGGTAAAACCCTGGTATGGGACGGGAGAGATGAACTGGACGGATCATATATCGTATCCGGTGTTTTTGAAGCTCCTCCTTCCAATGCTTCTGCACAATTTGATATTCTGTTCAGCTACGATCTCTACTATGATACATTAAAAGATCAATATGGCTTATCAACCTGGCATAGCAATAGTCCCAGCACTTACGTGATCTTGAAAAAAGGCACGGATGTAAAACAATTCAATGATAAGATCAGGGATTTTGCCCAGGTAAAATTTAAAGTAGCTCATGGATCGGTGAATAAATATGAAGGGATCATATTTGCTCAGCGTTATTCTGATAAATATTTGCATAACCGTTATGATAACGGTGTGCAGGCCGGTGGCAGGATAGAGTATGTAAGGCTCTTTTCCATTATTGCAATTTTTATACTGGTTATAGCCTGCATCAACTTTATGAACCTGGCTACTTCAAGGGCAGCCAGAAGAATAAAAGAAGTAGGTGTGAAAAAAGTGATGGGTGCCCGCAGGGGAATGCTTATTTTTCAATATATGGGGGAATCTATGTTCATGACATTACTGTCATTAATTGGGGCCATCCTTCTTGTTTCACTTGTTCTTCCTCAATTCAGGATCATCACCGGTAAAGACCTTTCCCTTCATTTTGATCTTAATCTTACGCTGGCAGTTTTAGCAATCACACTCATCACTGGTATTGTGGCCGGAAGCTATCCGGCTATTTATCTTTCCCGTTTCAAACCCGTAACGGTATTGAAAGGAAAGTTGCAAATATCTGCTGGTGAATCGTGGATCAGGAAAGGGCTGGTGGTATTCCAGTTTGCTATTTCTGCTATTCTCATTGTCTCCGTGTTAGTGGTATACAAGCAAATGGATTTGATACAAACACGGAACCTCGGTTATAATAAAGACAATATCATACAATTTGCCAATGAAGGAAAACTCCGGCAGAACCTGGCTACTTTTCTTTCGGAAGTAAAGAAGATACCCGGTGTGGTAAATGCTTCAAGCATGGATGGAGACCTGGTGGGAAATCATAGCGGAGGCGGAGGGGTTAGTTGGCCGGGCCAGCTTCCCGGCCAGGGTATTGAGTTCTCCGGGCTTGATACGGATGATGATTTAATGGGGACACTTGATTTGAAAATGATGGAAGGACGTTTTTTCTCGAAGCAGTTTACCGGAGAACCGGATAAAGTGATATTTAATGAAGCGGCCGTTGCTGCAATGGGACTTAAAGATCCGGTGGGACAAACCGTTACTATGTGGGGAAAGAAAAAACAAATTATTGGTGTGACCAAAGACTTTCATTTCGAATCTTTATATAAAGAAGTGAGGCCATTCTTTTTCAGGTTTTCAAATGATAATAGTAATGTGCTCGTGAAAATAAAAGCGGGGAAAGAAAGGGAAACTATTTCGCGTGTAGAAAAATTCTATAAAAATTACAACTTAGGTCTTCCTTTTGAGTATAAATTTTTGGATGACAGTTACCAGGCCTTATATGCATCAGAACAAAGAGTTTCTGTTCTATCGAGGTATTTTGCCGGTATTGCCATTATCATTTCGTGTTTGGGTTTGTTTGGATTGGCAGCTTTTACGGCACAAAAGAGACAGAAAGAAATTGGTATCCGGAAAGTAGTGGGAGCGTCTGTAAGTAATATTGCGGCTATGTTGTCAAAGGATTTTTTGAAGCTGGTGTTGATTGCTGTTGTGTTGGCTTTCCCGCTCTCCTGGTGGGCAATGAATCAATGGCTGAATAATTTTGCTTATCGTATTAATATCGGGGCGGGCATATTTGTTATTGCAGGCGTTGCCATATTGCTTATTACCTTACTGACTATTGGCTTTCAGGCGATGAAAGCTGCTATTGCCAATCCTGTGAAAAGTTTAAAAACAGAATAGCCATGAATTTAGGTAAAGGGTTAGGAGCTTGATTTACTCCTAACCCTTTTAAACCTGACTTATAACTTAATGTTCACTCCGATCATGTAATTCGTTCCCGCCATCGGGAAATAATAATTATCCGCAGCAACAGTTCCATCACTCATATAAGCATAGGTATAGCCATTAGGTTCGTATTTTTTATCAAATACATTGTATACCTGCCCGATAATATTCCATTCAGAGAAGATCTTATTTTTTAAAGTAAGAATAACACGTGCATCCTGTGTGTAAAATGCATCCAGCTTGCGCTGTTCATTCTGCGTGTTATCCAGGTATTGCTTTCCTACATATTTTCCCAGCAAACCGATCTCCAGGTTTTTTACCGGCAGGAAATTCAATGAAGCGCCACCAACAACAGCCGGTGCAAAAGCAATGGTAGTGTTTTTGTGCTCTATACTTTGCTGACCAACCCATTCTCCATTACCGTCATAGTCATCCAGATACTCGGTGAATTTTTTGATCTTATTGCGGCTGAAACTGAGGTTGGCATTGGCATTCAGCCAGGAGTTGAATACATAACCGCCCTGTAATTCTATACCTGCCCTGTAACTGTTAGGAACATTCACGCGGGTGTATGCGCCTACATCATTGATCATACCGGTAAGCACCAGCTGATCTTTGTACAACATGTAATAAAGATTGGCACCGGCCTGGAAGCGGCTTGTTCTTTTTTCAATGCCTGCTTCAAAGTCATGCATCATTTCCTTTTTTGGCTGGTTGGTAAGGCTGGCTTCAAAATCATCACGGTTGGGTTCTTTTTGTCCCAGGGCATAGCTCAGATAAGTTTGCCATCCGTTCTTTGCATAAGTAAGGCCGGCTTTGGGATTCACGAAATCAAATTTCCGGTTGATGAACAGTGTAGGCCGGTCTGCAAATCCATCCATCTTATGTTGCACATGCCGGTACTGTACATCGGTGAAAAGGCTTAAGACATTGGTAAGCTGGTACTGCCATTTTGCATAAGCATTGATATCTGTCTTTTTTGCATCGAGGTCATAATAGCGGAGACCCTGATCAAAGCCATATTTCGCCCAGATCACATCGCCGTGGTGATTACCATCATAAGCTGTCCATCCACCACCGATAGTAAGCGTATGTTTATCGCTTTTATATTGGGTGGAAAGTATCTGACCATAGAAATAATTGTCCAGCCATTTTTGACGGACAAGATCTGTTCTCGTTACGGTTTGTCCGTCAATCACCAGGTTAGGCAACCCATAATCAGCGAATTTCTCTCCGCCTTTATAATTTTCATAATAACCTAATCCCCTGGTGAGGAAGACTGCAGTATTGAAATGCCATTTACTGTTGATCGCATGATCAAAAAATAACTGGTAATGTGTTTGCCTGTAATTATCAGTTTCATTATCGTAAGG
>CBHEUU010000121.1:0-9650 GCA_965990355.1 uncultured Chitinophagaceae bacterium | reverse complement strand
ATCGAGAAATACTTTCACTATTTTATCTGCAGAACTTGCATCGCAACTATTCAGACGAATAAACAGGGGAAGAGTCTGTCCTTGTTCTACATTACCGGTAAGATTGGTATAACTGGTATAGCCAGTGCAGCCATCCGGATTTTTTTGTTTGATATTGCTGAGTGAAACGCTGTCAATTCTTGCACCGGCTGTGCTTGAAGGAGCTGATGCGCAATAAGCCTGTCCTCCCACACCACTCACCAGCAACGAAAAAGCCTGTGTTCCTCTTTGCAAAGTGTTTTTATGTGTAACCTCTATGGTGTAAGTTTCTCCGGGTATTACATCCGTCAGCTCAACTTTCTCAACGTTGTCCAATGTATTATCACCACGGGTGGCAGCAGCGCTGGGAACAGATGGAGTCAATATCCATGGCCGGTAAACAGTTGCTCCTTTTTTGATAACTATATCCAGGTCATTGACGAGCTTTTTTGCAGGATTGTTCAGTGCTGTGGCAACGGGTTCAACCGTTTCAGCTTTAGGATCTGTCCAGGAAATGGTAGCGCTTATAACACCATCACCAGAAGCAATTACAGACTGAGTAAAAGAAGGGGTGGTGTTGTTTAGTACCTTTTCAAGTATCAGATGTTTGGTGTTATTGGAAGTAATCACCGCTGCAGCTTTTTCCATATTGAGTAATCCCCAGCCAAATTGATAATCTGGTCCCGGCGATGTTCCTGCTTCATTGGCGGTATGGATTGCCAAACCTTTCAATGTGGCTGAGCGCATAAATACACCGGCATGCAATTGCGAATAATATTCCTGCAGCAGCAATAATGAACCTGCCGCATTCGGGCTCGACATGGAGGTACCGCTAAGAGTGGCATACGCTGTATTGGAAGTAGCAACACTGGACAAAAGATTTACTCCGTCTGCTACCACATCCGGTTTGATACGGCCATCATCTGTAGGCCCCCAGCTGCTGAAATCGGACATTACCACATCCTGCGGGCGGGTATAGCCACTGCTGATAGGATTAACAGCGCCAACTACTAAAATATTTTTTGCAGTGCTGTTGGTAGAAAGGATATCATAACTATCGTTGCTGCTGATGCCTGCCGGCCTGTTACCTGCCGGGGCCATCTGGTTGGTTGCATCATAACGCCAGTAGGGCTGACCTTCATCCGGGCCATTTACATTCCGGTTATTACCGGCTGATTTTACGATCAGGTAGTCAGGTGCATTATAAGCAATGGAATCCCATAACTGCGAACCGGATGAATAATAACCGAACTTGTAATCTTCATTAGTACCAAACCGGCCAAGGAATTCCCAGCGGGCAGGACTTACATCCGTATTATAGTTCCATCCGGCATTAAATCCGTAAGAGTGATTGGAGATAAGAAGATTGGATGCTTCATTCAGCATTTCGGCATTATCACCGGAAAAATCATAAGCCACCAGTTCCTGTAATCCATAACTCATGCCCTTAGCAAGCGGGTTCACGCCACTGGCCATGAGGGTACCGGCCACATGCGTGGAGTGGTCGCTATTCGCGGTAGCATCAGTTTGCTTTATCCGTCCGGTCAGTTCTACATGCGTAGGTCTTACCCTGCCACCGTCCCACATTGCGAGTTTATCTTTTACATTGCTGGAGGAACCGGAAAGGTTCAGTCCTGTACTGCCCCCAGGCCAGAGCTTATTAGTACCGATAGTGGCTGCCGCCACGATATTGTTTTCTGTGGAAAGATATAAGGGCATTCCAAAACCATCAATTCCTGCAAGAATGGAGATATAACCATCCGGCCGGGTAATAACAGTGTCCCACCCTTTTTGCCTGGCCATTGCCATCAATTGCTCATGATTTCTTTTTTCTTTGGCCGCATGCACTACGGCAGCTTGCCGGAGCAGTTCCGTATTTGTTTTCACCTGGGCAAAGGAAAACTGGCAACAGCCAACTGTTATTACGGATAATAATAAGCGTACTGAAAAAAATCGCATATTTTCAAATATGTTTTGGTAGTCAAAGTGAAAGCGCGTTCTAAATTACATTAATTGCTTAAAGAATGAAAACCTACAATTTTTGGGTAATTCCCGCATTAATCCTGGGTCTTGCCAGCCTTACGGCATCCAATAAAGCAGGCTGCAGCACCGGCATAAAAGGTTATGTGTACCTGGTAAAGGGGAACCAGATGCCTTCTCCTGACAGACCGCCTTCTAAACCAACCGGATTGGAAACTGAGCTTTATATACATGCACTTACGTCCCTTGACCAGGTGAAACGGGTGGGCATAACTGCTTTTTACAGCCAGGTGAATACCCCACTGATAACTACGGTAAAAACGGATGCTTCGGGGGCATTTTCGGTAAAGCTGCCGCCCGGGAACTATTCACTTTTTGTCAAGAAAGGGGAGAATTATTATGCTAATCTTTTTGATGGGAAGAATAATATTTATCCGGTTGAAGTGGTGCAGGGAAAAATGACGGAAGTGGAGTTTAAGGCGGATTATGATGCGGTGTATTGAGGTGGTGATTACTGCAACAACAACCGCTCCGTCTTCACCACTCCCTCCACTTCCACCGAAACATGATAAACCCCTCTCGCCAACTCCTGCAAATTAAAACTCGTAAATAATTTACCCGGTATAATCTTCTGACTGAACACACGCGTTCCCGCTGTATTATACACCATCACCTTATCACCCTCAGCACCTGCTGCATGCAACACCGTCACCATACCTGTAGCAGGATTGGGATACATAGACAATGCCGAATGCTTTTCGAAAAAAACAGATACAACAGGACTGAATTTAACCGAACCATTTTCGTCAGCTATCCTCAAACGATAATTGGAAGTCCCTGATGAAGGAGACCTGTCGTAACCTGTATATTCTTTTTCTGTTGTTGATTGACCGGCAGCTGGCACACTGTCAATAGCTGTATAACCCGAACCCCTGCTTTTTTCAATAATAAAATAACGGGTATCTTTTTCTGTAAGGGTGCTCCATTTCAATTCCACTTTGTCCTGGTATTGTTTTCCGCGGAAATATCCCAGCGTAACGGGGAGCGTATTGGAAATAACGATCGACTGGTTATTGTAGGCAAAGAACGCGAAATCGCTGTTGCCCGACATCCTGATCACAAAGCGGCGGACATTGGCTGCATTCGCTGCCGTGATCCCGAAAAGGCTGAGATCGGCTGCCCAGAGCCGCAAATCCCGGGTTGTTTTGGTGTGGCTGGAAGAAAGCGTCATCGGCGTTACGCCCCCAGCATAGAAATCAATTGTCCAGATGCCCAGCCTTGCAATGCTGCCGAAGTTGACGCTTACAGCATTTCCAATCCTTGCCCCGGAAGCATCCTGGAATTCATAGGTTTCTGTTCCCGGTTCTGCGATCTGTGTGATCAATACGTCTGGCACCCCATCGCCGATCCTTGCCACATTAAGGCTGTGAGCAAAAAAGGAAAATGTATTGCCCAACGGCAGGTTGGCCAAACCGGTGCCCAGGTTGAGACCCCTGATTCCATCACGCAGGTAGTCGGTTATATTGCTATTGGATGGACGGGGATTGCTGGCTCCGTTGTCCACGCCATCATATAGCTGACCAAGCGCAACCAAAGAACTGCCGATAGAACCCGAATAAGAATAAATATTCATGGCCCACCAGTCACCGGCAGTAAAAGTTTCCCCATGACTGGTCAGCGAACTGTTATTGGCGCCAGTGGAATATTGCACTCCATTCCAGGTAAAGGCCAGGAGGTTATGACTGTTGTCCGGTCTTATAGGATTGATAGAAGATTGACTGCTTTTCCAGTAACCGCCATAATCTGTAATAATGCCGGTGACGCCCTGTGCGATGCTATAAAATGGCAGATGGATGGCTAAGAAAAAAAATGACAGGGTTGTCGTCATTAAACGACGGGGCAGGGGGCTTGTCCCCGCATAGGAATAAGGCTTCATTGCGATAGTTAGTTTTATCACTTGCACGGTAAGCCTTGCTGCAGCGGTTCGGTGCTGTTGCGGTAATTACCGGCAAATTGATATGGTGACCTTATTAATGTATAATTTGCTGTTTTATTGCATAAATGCCCGAAAAAGTTCAAAAAAATTAAGTAATTACTCGTAGAATAAGTAGGGGTTTTTGCCAGTCGAAGGAATTCGTAACTTTGCCGCCGTTTATGACCCAGGAATTGTTGCAGCAGTATCAGAGTACCCCCCGCCTTTTTCAATTGGCGGACAGGCTTTCTTTTTCCCAACCTCAAAAAATCTATCTCGCGGGCCTTAGAGGCAGCTCCCCCGAATTTGTAACAGCGGCTGCATTTTTGCACCCGTCCTGTTCTCAGTTCAACCACCTCATCATCCTGAATGATGCGGAAGAAGCTGCTTACTTCCATAACACCCTGGAGAACCTGACCGGAGCCCTGGATATTTTTTATTTTCCTTCTTCTTTTAAAAACAGGAAGAATTACCGCTTGCTGAATTCTTCGCACGTTATGCTGCGTACTGAGGCACTCACCAAGATCGCAGCAGGTGGTAATAAAAAAGTGTTGGTTACTTATCCTGAAGCATTATTTGAAAAAGTGGTAGTACCGGGTACGCTTTCTTCCAATATCATTCATATCAAAGCCGGGGATAATCTTAACCTGGAACAATTGCTTCTGCAACTAGCCGATTATGGTTTTGAGCGGACTGATTTTGTGTATGAGCCGGGACAGTTTGCTATCCGTGGCGGGATCCTCGATATTTATTCATTTGGTAATGAAAAACCATACCGCATCGAACTATTCG
The DNA here is from genome assembly GCA_965990355.1 of uncultured Chitinophagaceae bacterium. Classification (GTDB taxonomy): domain Bacteria; phylum Bacteroidota; class Bacteroidia; order Chitinophagales; family Chitinophagaceae; genus Terrimonas_A. The sequence continues at coordinate 4,888 of CBHEUU010000121.1, read as the reverse complement.
GGCATGAAGTGGATTCCATCCGCATCGTTGACCCGGAAACACAACTGAGCGAAAGAAAATTATTGCAGGTCAGCATCATTCCCAATGTGGACACACAGTTTGAGGAGGAAGAAAGAGTCCCGCTTTTTGATTTTTTTTCTTCCAATACCATTGTATGGCTGCAGGATTATGAAATATGCAAAGAGAAATTGCTGGTGGGGGAAGAAGAGCTTGCAGCATTTATCGCAGGGCATGTAGAAGAAAGCTGGCCTTCAGGCGGACGTAAAGAACAAACCGAAGAAGAGGACAGGCTGATAAAAAAAGAAGTATCTGCGGATGATTTTATTTCTGCTGCAGTGTATGAAGAAAAGCTGGCTGACCGGCATGTAGTGGGTTTTGGTTATGCAAATAATTTTCCTGCCTCGTATGCCCCTTTCGAAATTGAATTCCATACCAAAGAACAACCTGCTTTTAACCGGCAGTTTGATCTGTTGATCAAAGATCTTAAAAGCTGGGAAGGTAAAGGGTTTCAGCTATACCTCTTCGCTGAAAATCCCAAGCAGTTGGAAAGGCTCCAAACGATTTTTGATGACCTGAATGCTGCCGTCGTTTTTAATCCCGTAACCACTTCCATTCATGAAGGGTTTATCGATGAAGAATTGAAACTGGTTTGTTATACGGATCACCAGGTATTCCAACGCTATCATAAGTATAAAGTAAAACAGGCGTATAATAAAAGCAAGGCACTAACCTTGCGTACGCTGCGTGAACTGCAGCCGGGAGATTATGTAACGCATATTGATCATGGCGTAGGTGTTTACAGCGGATTGCAAAAACTGGAAGTGAATGGACGGCTGCAGGAAGCCGTGCGGTTGCTGTATAAAAACAATGATATTCTTTATGTCAATATCAACTCGCTTCATAAAATAGCTAAATACACCGGCAAGGAAGGAAGTGTGCCAAAAGTGAACAAGCTGGGTACGGACGTATGGAGCAAACTGAAAGAAAAGACCAAGGTAAAAGTTAAAGAAATTGCTTTTGATCTGATCAAACTTTATGCACAACGGAAGGCACAGGAAGGATTTGCGCATTCGCCGGACAACTATATGCAAACCGAACTGGAAGCTTCCTTTATTTATGAAGACACACCTGATCAAAGCAAGGCAGTGGTGGATGTAAAAAAAGATATGGAATCTCCTTCGCCGATGGACCGCCTGGTTTGCGGAGATGTGGGTTTTGGTAAAACAGAAGTGGCGATACGTGCAGCATTCAAAACCTGTGTGGATGGTAAGCAGGCTGCCGTGCTGGTGCCCACTACCATCCTGGCTTTTCAGCATTACAAAACATTCAGTGACCGTTTGAAGGATTTCCCGGTAACAGTAGATTATATCAATCGTTTCAAATCAGCCAAAGAGAAAAAGGAAACGCTGAAGAAACTGGAAGAAGGGAAGATTGATATCCTGGTGGGCACGCATGGTATTTTAGGAAAGGATGTAAAGTTCAAAGATCTTGGTTTGCTGATCGTGGATGAAGAACAGAAATTTGGTGTAGGTCATAAAGAGAAGATCAAAAGCATCCGCACAACTGTAGATTGTTTAACGCTTACCGCTACACCTATTCCACGTACCCTGCAATTTTCACTGATGGGTGCGCGAGACCTTAGTATTATTAATACACCTCCGCCCAACCGCCAGCCGATACAAACCGAAGTACAGGTATTCAACCAGGATTTTATCCGCGATGCGATCTATTATGAAACAGAACGTGGTGGGCAGGTATTCTTTATATACAACCGCATCAGCGGGCTTTCGGAAATGGCCGCGATTATACAGGCACTTTGTCCTGACCTGAGCATTGGTTATGCTCACGGACAAATGGAAGGGCATGAGCTCGAAGAAAAGATCCTTGATTTTATCGACAGGAGATATGATGTGCTGGTATGTACCAATATTGTTGAAAGCGGGGTGGACATTCCCAATGTAAATACGATCATCGTTAACAATGCGCATCAGTTTGGCTTAAGTGATCTTCACCAGTTACGCGGGCGCGTAGGACGCAGCAATAAAAAAGCTTTCTGTTATCTGCTGGCCCCGCCGATGAGCACATTGCCTGCTGATTCAAGAAAACGTCTTCAAACACTGGAGCAGCATAGTGAATTGGGCAGCGGTTTCCAGATAGCCATGCGTGATCTTGATATCCGTGGTGCAGGCAACCTGCTGGGTGGGGAACAAAGCGGTTTTATGGCGGAGATAGGATTTGAAATGTATCAGAAGGTACTGGAAGAAGCGATCAAGGAACTGAAACGTACAGAGTTCAAAGAATTATTTAAGGAAGAAATTGCAAAGCAGGATGACTTTGTGCAGGATTGTACCATCGATACAGACCTGGAGATACTGATACCGGATGAATATGTGGAAAGCATTACTGAAAGGCTTTCTCTTTACCAGCGATTAGACAATTCCGAAACCGAAGAGGAATTATTGCTGATGCGTGAAGAGCTGGCAGACCGGTTTGGCCCCATCCCACCGCAGGTGGAAGATCTTTTCATTACTGTCCGCTGCCGCAAACTGGCTGTTGACCTGGGTTTTGAAAAAATGTCGCTGAAGGATGAAGTACTCCGTTGCCATTTTATCAACCGTCCTGATTCCCCTTATTTCGAATCCGGATTATTCAATAAGATCATTCAATACCTCCAAACGGGCACTAACAAAGGCAAACTACGTCAAACAGGTAAATTATTCCTCCTTGTAGCTCAGCCGGTAAAGGGAATGGAAGAAATGCACCGGTTTCTTTCCGGCATGCATCGTTTTGTACTGGGAGAATAGATAATTATAATCCGTTATCAATTTATTATCTTAGAGGGAAGAACGCTTCTTATGAGAACCCATTCCATTGCCCTTATTGTTGCCGTACTGCTGGCCTATACTTCTTTTGCTCAGGACAGTTCAAAATATACGATCGCTTTACGCTCCGGGCATTTTATTCCTGCAAAAAATATTACAGCATTAAGAATAGTTTCGCTGAACCAATTGGTATCAAAAGCATCAACACCTCAGTTCCTTCTTATACAATTTGAGCAGATGCCGGGAGAGGCAGAAAGGCGTTTACTTGAAGCAGCAGGAATTGACCTGCTGGAATACATTCCTCACAATACTTATACTGCTACTATAAAAGGAGCCTTGACGGAAGAAATACTGCAAAGGGTAAAAGCCAGGGCCATTGTTGAATTAATGCCTGAACAAAAAATGGCTTTACCATTGGTTACAGGAAATATACCAGTTGCAGCATTGAAATCACCGGGCACGGTAGATGTATGGATCAGTTATCCGCGAACAATCACTTATGAATCGGTGATGAAGGAATTACTGCTGCGCAAAATAGAGATCATACCCGTTCCTTACACGGCGTATCATATAATGGCTGTACGTGTAGCAAAGGATCGCCTTAAAGAACTGGCCGGTTTGAATTTTGTGGAATATGTGCAGCCTGCACCCGGACCGGATGTAGGGCTGAATAATAAAAGCAGGGCATTATCCAGGGCAAATGTGTTGCAATCTTCTATAGCGGGGGGCAGGAATCTGCATGGAGAAGGAATTGTTGTGGGACTTGGTGATGATTCAGCTCTTCTGCCGCATATTGATTTTACGGACAGGTTTATTAACCGGTTTGCAATAGTTCCCGGAAACGGCCATGGTGTGCATGTTGCGGGTACTATGGCAGGCGCTGGTTTATTGCAGGAAAAGTATGCAGGATATATGCCAAAAGCAACCATAGTTTCACAAGCTTTTTCCAGTATACTGGCTTATGCACCGGCCTATATACAGGACTATAATATGGTAATCACCAACAATTCATACGGTAATGTTGAAGACGACTGTCAAACCTTTGGGGTGTATGATCTTTATTCGAGAGTACTGGATGAAATGGCACTGACATTTCCTCATCTTCAGAATGTATTTGCTGCAGGTAATAGCGGTTCCTACAGTTGCGCACCTTATCCGGCCAGTTACCGTACAGTGTTGGGGGCTTATCAAAGCGCAAAGAATGTAATATCTGTGGGTGCGGGCTCAGAATTAGGTTCAGTGCATCCCGATGCCAGCAAGGGGCCGGTAACAGATGGTCGTATCAAACCGGAGATCCTGGCAAACGGTACCAGGGTGTATTCTTCTTATCCCACGAATATCTACGGTCCTATCTCCGGCTCCAGCATGGCTGCGCCTGCAGTAAGCGGTGGACTGGGATTGCTTTATCAACGTTACCGCCAGTTACACGCCAATGCTGATCCTGCGAATGGGTTGATGAAAGCATTAGTATGCAATGGCGCCGTGGATGCGGGCAATCCAGGACCCGATTATGCTTACGGTTTTGGGAATATGAATTTGTTGCGGTCTGTAAAAATGCTGGAGAATAACAATTATTTCGAAGCAACTGTTAATGCCGCTGCTACCAATACACATAGTATTACAATTCCTGTGGGTTCGAATATCGCCCAACTTAAAGTAATGCTGTACTGGAATGATGCTCCCGCGGCCATGCTGGCTTCGCAAACATTGATAAATGATCTTGACCTGGAAGTGGTGAACCCATCTTCTGTTGCAACACTTCCATTTATACTGGATACTGTTCCTGCGAACGTATTGAATAATGCCACCCGGGGAGTAGACCATATTAATAACATTGAACAGGTAGTAGTTGATAATCCTGGTCCTGGCGCTTACACTTTCAGAGTAAAAGGAACCAGTATCCCTCTTAGCAGTCAATACAATTATTTCCTGGTATATGATACCCTGCCTGTATCCACAACATTGGTATATCCTATGGGTGGAGAACATTTCTCTGAAGGTGATTCATTATACATAAGTTGGGATGCTTATGGCAACCCGGGAAATGATTTTTCCCTGCAGTATTC